>JAILNW010000020.1 GCA_024691145.1 Lachnospiraceae bacterium | reverse complement strand
AGAGTGCGAATATTAAAAGGTAAATAATATGGTTAATTTTGAAAATAAAAAGCATATGCAAAGTGAGCCAGTCTCGTATAAAACAGACACCGTAAATAATTATTACACTGCGGATATAGAGTATTATGTTGATGGTGTGCAGTATATTAGTGAGCCAATGGTATATTCTACTAAAGCATATAAAGAGGATAGTTCGATAACTATTAAATACAATCCGGACTGTGTAACAGATATTGTGGATGAATATGCGCTAAATAATAATTATGAAAAGTACATATTAATTAGGACAGTAATAAAAAATGCACTTATATTATTATTTATGTTGTTAATTTACGTTGGCATGCTGGTTCTGAATAATATACCTGTGTAGTTAAAAGTCAATTGAATAGATTGCTACAGAATAAAAGGAATGATAATTGTGAATATTAACAGAGTTATGATAGGTGCAGTAAAGAGCGGCAGTGGGAAGACAACAATAACCTGTGGACTGCTCCATATGCTAAAGGGTATGGGGCTTAATCTTATGTCTTTTAAGTGTGGACCAGATTATATCGACCCTATGTTTCACAGCAGGGTACTTGGTGTGGATGCGGTAAATCTTGATACATTTTTTAGTGGAGAAGAAGTAACTAAAAGTCTGTTTATAAAACATACAATGGGAAGCAAAGATATGGCTGTTATGGAAGGGGTTATGGGACTTTATGACGGTCTTTCCGGAGTAAGAAAAGAAGGGTCTTCATATCATCTTGCACAGGTTACAAAAACTCCCATAATATTAGTGGTTGATACTAAAGGAATGGCAAAAAGCATAATACCGCTTATAGCTGGCTTTTTACAGTATGATACAGATAAACTTATTAAAGGCGTTATTTTAAACCGTATGTCAAAATCATACTATGGAATAATTAAGGAACTCATTGAAAATGAACTTGATATCAAGGTTATTGGATATGTTAAAGAGGATAAAGAAATTCAAATAGGAAGCAGACATTTAGGGCTTTTTATGCCACAGGAAATGGCTGATATAAGGATAAAATTAGATAAAATTTCAGAAAGGTTAAAAGAAACACTTGATATAGATGAAATTTTAAAAATATCAGAAGGTGCATCGGATATTAGCGCTGTCATTGACAATAAGAAATATAATAATGAGACACCTGCTGTAAAAATAGGTGTTGCATATGATGAGGCATTTTGTTTTTATTACAAAGATAATCTTGATATGCTTAAGGAATACGGCGGAGAGATAGTATATTTTTCTCCATTAAGAGATAAAGCTATTCCAAATGATTTAGGAGCTGTGATTATAGGAGGAGGCTATCCAGAGTTATATTTGAAGGAACTTGAAGATAATAAAACAATGAGGGAAAGCATAAAAAAAGCATATGATAGTGGAATGCCTGTAATTGCTGAATGTGGTGGTTTTATGTATTTACATAAGGCTATAATAGACAATAATGGCCATGAATATAAAATGGCAGATTTACTTGATGGAGTATGTGAGAATAAAGGAAAGTTAGTAAGATTCGGGTATATAGAATTAGAGGAGAAAGAATCAGAATTTCTTCCAGCAGGTGAATGTATAAAAGCACATGAATTTCATTATTTTGACAGTACATGCAATGGAGAGTTTGTTGTGGCTAAGAAACCTGCATCAAATAGAACATATGATTGTGTAGTTAAGAAGAATAATTCCTGGCTTGGATTTCCTCATTTATATTATCCGTCTAATCCAGCATTTCCAGAGAGTATTGTTAGGAAAGCATACCTGTATAGAAATAATATTATTCAGAAAAATTAGAATTACATTAGAATACTTGAAAATATATTGTCAAACATTTTTTTATAATGTAAAATAAAAAATGTAAATGTTTTTATTTTTTAAAGGGGGATTTTATTTATGTTATCTGATGATGTTAAAGAAAGAGGTATGGAACTTTTCAGAGAAAGAAGAGGATTAACTATACTGGCTTGTCTGATTGTATTTATTGTTTCGTTATCAACTTCTCTGGTGAAAGATTATAATACAGTATATAATTTTATTCATGAGCAGAATGTTGCTACAAAAGAAAGAATATTACAGGAAACATATGTTAATTATGAAAGTGATACAACTAACATTTGGGATAAACCAGATATGTACCTAACAAATTACGTTGGTACAGTTGATCCTATATTAGTGCTTATAATTTATGTAATTGCTACTATTTTTATCCTAAATCCTTTGCAAGTTGGTCTTGCCAGGTTCTTTTTGACGGAAGATGAAGATGAAAAACATCGTGCTTCTACGGTGTTTTGGGGATTTCGAAATAATTACCTTAATATAGTAACAGTTATGTTTATTAGAGATGTAAAAATATTATTCTGGTCATTATTTTGTGGATTACCAGGAATTATAAAGGCATATAAATTATATTTGGTTCCATATATTCTTAGTGAGGATCCTTATTTATCAGCAGGTGATGTATGTGGATTGTCAGAAGAGGCAACATATGGAGAAAAGTTTAATATATTTATTACTGAGTTAACATTTATTGGCTGGTGGATATTAGTTTTTGCAACAATATGGATTTTTGGATTAGGATTATTAATAGCAATATTGTTTGTACAACCATATTTTCATGCAACAATGGCATGTGTTTATAAAGATTTGTCAAAGAGTGTTAAAGAAGAAACAGTATATTAAAAGCTGTATATGAAAAGTAACAATAAAACTGGTATATTGGACATTGGTAGCTTCGATATACCAGTTTTTATACGAGGAGATATTACTATGGAGAAATATAAAAAAATAATATTATGTATATGTATGATATTTTGTATATGTTTTTTGGGACAAGAGTTATGTTTTGGATTTACTCAGGATGATAAAGGGGGATTGGAAATACAAAAAGAATTTGTATCAGGAGAAGATAAAGAATTTAAGGTTGGAAAATTACCAGAGGAGTCTGAAATCTGGAATTTTACAAACCCTTATGGAAGTGTATATGTTCCTGTGAGAAGAATGACTATTAATGAATTACCTGAATTTCTATTTAAGAGTGGTTTAGGAATAGTAGTTATATTTCAATTAGGGCTTATTATAGTATTATTTGTAATAATAAAAGTTTATTATGGTGAAAAGAAAGCCATAAGGGAAAAAGTATTTGACTGTTCTAGTGAAACAAAAGGCAAAGTAACGTATATTGAAAAAAAGGATGTATATCATGATGTTTATACAAGGTATGGAAAAAGAACGGTATATGATTATACATATTACAAAACAGAGTTTGAGTATTATGTAGACGGAGTTAAGTTAAAAGGTGAGCCAATTGTAAAGTATTATGAAAGAGTACCTATGGATGGAGATATAACGATTTTGTATAATCCGGCATATATTGGACAATTTGTAACTGATTGGGGAATGAATAATACTATTGAAAAAGACTGGACTTCATGGAAAGTAAAAAGATTGTGGATTGGA
Organism: Lachnospiraceae bacterium; assembly: GCA_024691145.1. Lineage (GTDB taxonomy): Bacteria > Bacillota > Clostridia > Lachnospirales > Lachnospiraceae > JAILNW01. The sequence continues at coordinate 17,505 of JAILNW010000020.1, read as the reverse complement.
TTTATGATATGTATATTAATTCTGGTGGCTTTTTTTGTATGGACGTATTTTGGTGTATATGTTATAGATAATGCCAATTGTTACATTAGATAAATAAATTTTGTAAGGAGAATTGTTTGTTATGGAAAATTCATATAAATTTTTTAAAAATGAAGCATGTAAATACTACCCCTGCCATAAGGGAATTGAAGAAATTAATTGTCTGTTCTGCTATTGTCCGATGTATTTAAGAGAAAAGTGTCTTGGAAACCCAAAATATATAAAGAAAGGTGACAGGACTATTAAGGTCTGTATAAACTGTACATTTCCACATCAGGTGGAAAATTATGAGAAAATTATGGAATTCCTAAAAAAATAAACAAAAAAGTTAAAAAACCCCCTTGACAAAGTTATAGAGTTGTGATAGTATGTAAGTTGCACTATTGTGTTGAACTATGGAGTTTTTATGCCCAAATTTATGTATATTATTACATAGTTCATAAAATAATTCAAGGAGTGAAATGGCAAATGGTAAAAAACAGAATTCGTCCAATACAAGTTGGAAACGGTATTAGAATGAGTTACTCAAAACAAAAAGAAGTACTCGAAATGCCAAATCTCATTGAAGTTCAGAAAGAATCATATGACTGGTTCGTTAATGAGGGACTTAGTGAAGTTTTTAGGGATATTTCACCAATTACAGACCATAGTGATAATCTTAGTCTGGAATTTGTTGATTTTGTACTATGCAGAGATGATATTAAGTATACTATTGAAGAGTGTAAAGAAAGAGATGCAACGTACGCTGCTCCACTTAAAGTAAAAGTCAGACTGCATAACAAGGGTAATGATGAGATAAGCGAACATGATATATTCATGGGTGATCTGCCTCTTATGACAGAGACAGGTACATTTGTAATTAACGGTGCTGAGCGTGTTATCGTTAGTCAGCTTGTTCGTTCCCCAGGTATCTATTATGGAATTGCTCATGATAAGATAGGTACAGAATTATTCTCATGTACAGTTATTCCTAACAGAGGTGCATGGTTAGAGTATGAAACAGATTCTAATGGTGTGTTCTATGTACGTGTTGACCGTAACCGTAAGGTTCCTATCACTGTATTACTTAGAGCATTAGGACTTGGAACTAATGAGGAGATTATAGATAAGTTTGGCGAAGAACCTAAAATCCTTGAAAGTTTTAAAAAGGACCCATCTGAGAATTATCATGATGGTTTACTTGAGTTGTACAAAAAGTTACGTCCGGGAGAGCCATTATCAGTAGATAGTGCAGAACTTCTTATTAACGGCATGTTTTTTGATGTAAGAAGATATGATTTGGCTAAGGTTGGACGTTACAAGTTTAATAAAAAACTTGCATTAAGAAACAGAGTTGTAGGTTTTTCACTTGCAGAAGATGTTATTAATGAAGAAACAGGCGAGGTTATTGCAGAAGCAGACACTATCATAACAGAAGAGATTGCTAATGCTATACAGAATGCCGCAGTTGAGCATATAATTGTGCAGACAGAACAGCGTAATGTAAGAGTTATCTCTAACATGATGGTTGATCTTAATGCATTTGTTGATATAGATAAAGCTGAAGTTGGTGTAACTGAGGATGTTTATTATCCAGCTCTTAAGAGCATACTTGATGAGTACAGTGACATTGATGATATAAAGGAGGCCATTAAGAGAAATATTAATGAGCTTATTCCTAAGCATATAACAAAGGATGATATATTTGCATCTATTAACTATAACATGCATCTTGAATATAATCATATTAACAGCAGAGATGCAAGAATAGGTAACAGCGATGATATCGATCATCTTGGTAACAGAAGAATAAGAGCTGTTGGTGAGTTATTACAGAACCAGTACAGAATTGGTCTTTCAAGAATGGAGAGAGTTGTTCGTGAAAGAATGGGTACTCAGGATATAGATGGTATATCACCTCAGTCATTGATTAATATAAAGCCTGTAACTGCAGCTGTTAAGGAATTCTTCGGAAGTTCACAGTTGTCACAGTTCATGGATCAGAACAACCCTCTTAGTGAGCTTACTCATAAGAGACGTTTATCAGCACTTGGACCTGGTGGTTTGTCAAGAGACAGAGCCGGATTCGAGGTTCGTGACGTTCACTATTCTCACTATGGAAGAATGTGTCCTATCGAGACTCCTGAAGGTCCTAACATCGGTCTTATTAACTCTTTAGCATCATATGCTAAGATTAATGAGTACGGATTTATAGAGGCACCTTATAGAAAGGTTGATAAGTCTGACCCTGAGAATCCTAGGGTTACAGATGAAGTTGTATATCTTACAGCTGATGAAGAAGATAAGTTCTATGTTGCACAGGCCAACGAACCTATCGATGAGAATGGATATTTTATAAAGAATAATATTTCAGGTAGATACAGAGAAGAAACTTCCGAGTTTGCAAAGTCTAAGATTGACTTGATGGACGTTTCTCCTAAGATGGTATTCTCTATAGCAACAGCTATGATACCATTCCTTCAGAACGATGATGCCAACCGTGCCCTTATGGGTTCCAACATGCAGCGTCAGGCGGTACCACTTCTTATTACAGATTCACCTGTAGTAGGAACAGGCATGGAACTTAAAGCAGCAGTTGACTCAGGTAACTGTGTTGTTGCTAAGAAGGCAGGAACTGTTGATAAGTCTTCATCAACTGAAATAATTATTAAGAATGATGATGGAACTAAGACAACATATAAGATATTAAAGTTTGCAAGAAGTAACCAGGGTACTTGCCTTAACCAGAGACCTATAGTATTTAAGGGACAGCACGTTGAAGCTGGTGAGGTTATTGCTGATGGAGCTTCTACTTATCAGGGAGAACTTGCTCTTGGTAAGAATCCTCTTATAGGTTTCATGACTTGGGAAGGTTATAACTACGAGGATGCGGTTCTTTTAAGTGAAAGACTTGTAAAAGAAGACGTATATACTTCTGTACATATTGAAGAATACGAAGCAGAAGCAAGAGATACAAAGCTTGGACCAGAAGAAATTACAAGAGATGTACCAGGTGTTGGTGATGATGCTCTTAAGGATCTTGATGAAAGAGGTATCATAAGAATTGGTGCTGAAGTAAGAGCAGGAGATATTCTTGTTGGTAAGGTTACTCCTAAGGGAGAGACAGAACTTACTGCAGAAGAGAGACTTCTTAGAGCAATCTTTGGTGAGAAGGCAAGAGAAGTAAGAGATACATCACTCAGAGTACCTCATGGTGAATTTGGTATTATAGTTGATGCAAAAGTATTTACAAGAGAGAATGGTGACGAACTTCCTCCTGGAGTTAATGAATCTGTAAGAGTTTATATAGCTCAGAAGAGAAAGATTCAGGTTGGAGATAAGATGGCCGGCCGTCATGGTAACAAGGGTGTTGTTTCAAGAGTATTACCTGTTGAAGATATGCCATTCCTTCCAAATGGACGTCCTCTTGATATCGTACTTAACCCTCTCGGCGTTCCTTCACGTATGAACATTGGACAGGTGCTTGAAATCCACCTTAGCCTTGCAGCTAAAGTTTTAGGATTCAAAGTATCAACTCCAGTATTTGATGGAGCTAATGAGGTTGATATCCAGGATACTCTTGAACTTGCTAATGATTATGTTAATACAGAGTGGGATGAATTTTATGAGAAATACAAAGATATTCTTAACGAAGACGTTATGAAGTATCTTGATGAAAATAAAGCTTACAGAGAGGAATGGAAAGGCGTTCCTATTGAAAGAGACGGTAAGGTAAGACTTCGTGATGGTAGAACAGGTGAGTATTTTGATGGCCGAGTTACAATCGGATTCATGCACTACCTGAAACTCCACCACCTTGTTGATGATAAGATCCATGCTCGTTCAACTGGTCCTTACTCACTTGTAACTCAGCAGCCACTTGGTGGTAAAGCTCAGTTCGGTGGACAGAGATTTGGTGAGATGGAAGTTTGGGCTCTTGAAGCATATGGTGCAGCTTACACTCTTCAGGAGATACTTACTGTTAAATCCGATGATGTTGTTGGTCGTGTTAGAACATACGAAGCAATTATCAAAGGTGATAATATCGCAGAGCCTGGTATACCAGAATCTTTCAAGGTATTATTAAAAGAATTACAGTCACTTGCATTAGATGTTACTGTTCTTGATGAAGATGGTAATGAAGTACAGATGGCTGAATCAATAGACTACGGCGATGAGGACATCGCACCATTAATCGAAGGTGCCAATTTTATAGCATCTGAAAATGATTCAAAGGAACTTGCAAGTGCTGGATTTAGTCCAACATCTGCAGATGGAGAACCAGATCTTGATTTCTTACAGTCAGAGGATGACGGTGATGAATTAGATGATGTGTTCGACGATGATGATTTTGAGTCAGATGATAATGATGAGTTTTTCGACAATGATGATTTTGAAGAATAATTAACGAAAGGAGCACCTTTAAATGTCAGAAGTGGTTAATGCAAATGCTCAGGAAATTAGATATGATGCAATTAAGATAGGGCTTGCTTCACCTGAAAAGATCAGAGAATGGTCAAGAGGTGAAGTTAAGAAACCTGAAACTATTAACTATAGAACATTGAAGCCTGAAAAGGACGGATTATTCTGTGAGAAGATATTCGGACCTAGTAAGGATTGGGAATGCTACTGTGGTAAATATAAAAAGATAAGATATAAAGGCATAGTATGTGACAGATGTGGTGTTGAAGTTACTAAAGCAAGCGTAAGACGTGAGAGAATGGGTCACATCGAACTTGCTGCACCAGTTTCTCATATATGGTATTTCAAAGGAATACCTAGCCGTATGGGACTTATCCTTGATATTTCACCAAGAGTATTGGAGAAAGTATTGTACTTTGCTTCATTTATAGTACTTGATGCAGGAACAACTGATTTGCAGTATAAACAGATTTTAACTGAAAAAGAATATAATGATGCTGTTGAAAAGTATGGTTATCAGAGCTTTAAAGTAGGTATGGGTGCTGAGGCTATACAGAAGTTATTACAGGAAATTGATCTCGAAACAGAGTCTGAAGAACTTAAGAGAAGTCTTAAGGAATCTACAGGACAGAAGAGAGCAAGAATTATCAAGAGACTTGAGGTTGTTGAAGCATTCAGAGAATCAGGCAACAAACCAGAGTGGATGATAATGACTGTTATTCCTGTAATACCACCAGATATCAGACCTATGGTTCAGCTTGATGGTGGACGTTTTGCAACTTCAGATATGAACGATTTATACAGAAGAATTATTAACCGTAATAATCGTCTTAAGAGACTTCTTGAACTTGGAGCTCCTGATATTATCGTTCGTAATGAGAAGAGAATGTTACAGGAAGCTGTAGATGCTCTTATAGATAATGGACGTAGAGGAAGGCCTGTTACTGGACCTGGTAACAGAGCACTTAAGTCTTTATCAGATATGTTAAAAGGTAAGCAGGGACGTTTCCGTCAGAACTTGCTTGGTAAGCGTGTTGACTACTCAGGACGTTCAGTTATCGTTGTAGGTCCTGAACTTAAGATATATCAGTGTGGTTTGCCTAAAGAGATGGCAATAGAGCTTTTCAAACCATTTGTAATGAAAGAGCTTGTTGCAAGAGGTTCAGCTCACAACATTAAAGCAGCAAAGAGAATGGTTGAAAGACTTCAGTCTGAGGTATGGGATGTACTTGAAGAGGTTATTAAAGAGCACCCAGTTATGTTAAACCGTGCCCCTACTCTTCACAGACTTGGTATTCAGGCATTCGAGCCAATACTTGTTGAAGGTAAGGCTATTAAGCTTCATCCACTTGTTTGTACAGCATTCAACGCCGATTTCGATGGTGACCAGATGGCGGTTCACCTTCCATTGTCAGTTGAAGCTCAGGCAGAATGTAGATTCTTATTACTTTCGCCTAACAACCTGTTAAAACCTTCAGATGGTGGTCCTGTTGCTGTTCCTTCACAGGATATGGTACTTGGTATTTACTATCTTACTCTTCAGAAAGATGGAGATTTAGGTGAGAACAAGTTCTTCAAGAGTGTTAATGAAGCACTTCTTGCTTATGAGAATGGTGAAGTTACTTTACATGCAAAGATTAAAGTAAGGGTTTCAAAGAAGGATCCTGAAACAGGTGAAGTAATTAAGACTAAAGTTATTGAGTCTACTTTAGGAAGATTTATATTTAATGAGATTATAAGCCAGGATTTAGGTTTTGTTGACAGAACAAACCCAGAGAATGAACTTGATCTTGAAGTTGACTTCCTTGTAGGAAGAAAACAGTTAAAGAAGATACTTGAAAAGTGTATCAATACACATGGTGCAACTAAGACAGCTGAAACTCTTGATGCAATTAAAGCATTAGGATATAAGTTTTCTACAAGAAGTGCCATAACAGTTTCAATTTCCGACATGACAGTTCCAGCAGCTAAGAAAGACCTTATTAGCGAAGCTGAAGCTACTGTTGAAAGAATATCAAGAAACTATCGTCGTGGTCTTATGACTGACGAAGAAAGATATAAGGCGGTTATTGAGACTTGGAATGAAGCCGATCAGGAGATTACAAAAGCTCTTCTTGGCGGACTTGATAAATACAATAACATTTACATGATGGCCGATTCCGGAGCCCGTGGTTCTGACAAGCAGATTAAACAGCTTGCTGGTATGCGTGGACTTATGGCGGATACATCAGGACGTACAATCGAACTCCCTATTAAGTCAAACTTTAGAGAGGGACTTGACGTTCTCGAGTACTTTATCTCTGCACATGGTGCCAGAAAGGGACTTTCAGATACTGCCCTCAGAACAGCCGATTCAGGATACCTTACAAGACGTCTTGTTGACGTTTCACAGGATCTTATCATCAGAGAGGTTGACTGTTGTCCTGATAAGGCAAGAGAAGATAAACCAGGTATGTGGGTTAAGGCATTTGCAGATGGTAAGGAAGTAATTGAGTCATTACAGGATAGAATTACAGGAAGATATTCATGTGAAACTATCTATGATGATAATGGAGATATGATTGTAAAAGCAAATCATATGATTACTCCTAAGAGAGCAGCAAGAATATGTGCTAAGAAAGATATAATCGATGCTGGTAACGATGCTAAGATTAAGATTAGAACACTTCTTACTTGTAAGTCACATATTGGTGTTTGCGCTAAGTGTTATGGTGCAAACATGGCTACAGGTGAAGCTGTTCAGGTTGGTGAGGCTGTAGGTATTATAGCAGCACAGTCAATCGGTGAGCCAGGTACACAGCTTACAATGCGTACTTTCCATACCGGAGGTGTTGCCGGTGATGATATTACACAAGGTCTTCCTCGTGTTGAGGAGCTTTTTGAAGCAAGAAAGCCAAAGGGTCTTGCTATTATATCAGAATTCGGTGGTGTTGTATCTCTTAGTGATACTAAGAAGAAGAGAGAAGCAATTATTACTAATAAGGAGACAGGAGAAAGCAAAGCTTATCTTATTCCTTATGGTTCAAGAATAAAAGTATTTGAAGGCCAGACTATTGAAGCTGGTGACGAGTTAACAGAAGGTAGTGTTAACCCTAACGATATTCTTAAGATTAAGGGTGTTCGTGCAGTTCAGGATTACATGATTCGTGAAGTACAGCGCGTTTACCGTTTACAAGGTGTTGAGATTAATGATAAGCACGTTGAGATAATCGTTAGACAGATGCTTAAGAAAGTTAAGATTGAAGAAAGCGGAGATACAGAGAATCTTCCAGGAACATTAGTTGATCTTCTTGACTTTGAGGAAGAGAACGAGAGACTTGTTAATGAGGGACTTGAGCCTGCTAAGGGAACTCAGGTTATGCTTGGTATAACTAAGGCATCTCTTGCAACTAATTCATTCCTTTCAGCTGCATCATTCCAGGAAACTACTAAGGTTCTTACTGAAGCAGCTATAAGAGGTAAGGTTGATCCACTTATCGGTCTTAAGGAAAATGTTATCATTGGTAAGCTTATACCAGCTGGTACAGGTATGAAGAGATATCGTTCAGTTAAGCTTGACAGTGATGAGATGGCAGCTCAGGAGAAAGCCGCAGCTGAAGCAGCTAAGGCTGAGGAAGAAGCAAAACAGGCTGAGCAGGCTAAGAATAATGGAAGGCCAGCTCCTGTGATTCCAGCTGAGGGGGATCAGGATGAAGAGTTAGGATTTGACGAATTAGACGTAGAACTTGATGAAGAATTAGAATTCGAAGAGGAAGTCGAAGAAGAAGAATTCGAAGAAGATAACTCTGAGGACGAAACAGAAGAATAAAAGTATTTATTACTTATAAAAGGCAAGGTTGAAATATACCTTGCCTTTTGTTCTCAAAAAAAAACATGTTGACAAAACCACTATAGTTGTAATATAATTATCATTGTGTATGATTATACACTTTTGTTCTTATGCATGAAGATAAGAATGCAACCACATAATATCATTTTCAGGAGGTGAAAAATAATGCCTACTTTTAACCAATTAGTTAAAAAGGGAAGACAGTCAGTTGAGAAGAAATCAACTTCTCCAGCACTTCAGAAGAGTTATAACTCTTTAAGAAAGAAAACTAACGATACTGCATCACCACAGAAGAGAGGTGTATGTACAGCAGTTAGAACTGCAACACCTAAGAAACCTAACTCAGCACTTAGAAAGATCGCCAGAGTTCGTCTTTCTAACGGAATCGAAGTAACAAGCTACATTCCAGGTGAAGGTCACAACTTACAGGAGCACAGCGTTGTTCTTATAAGAGGTGGAAGAGTAAAAGATTTACCAGGTACAAGATACCATATCGTAAGAGGTACACTTGATACAGCTGGTGTTGCTAAGAGAAGACAGGCCCGCTCTAAGTACGGAGCTAAGAGACCTAAAGATGCAAAATAGGAAAAGTTCATAACTAATTTTAAGAAAGTGCCGGATGATGATATTGTGTAAAGCTTGCAGGTTGCAGGTTGAATATAGATAGAATTAATCAGACACGAACACAGCAGACTGCGTGTGCAGTTGTTGAAAATTATTGTGAGTACCTATGATTTAATTAAAACCACAAAGCTGGTAATTTATTAAGGAGGGAAGAACCGTGCCACGTAAAGGACATATACAGAAAAGAGATGTATTAGCAGACCCTTTATATAACAACAAAGTTGTTACTAAGCTTATCAACAACATCATGTTAGATGGTAAGAAGGGTGTTGCACAGAAAATCGTATACGGAGCTTTTGAGCAGGTAGCTGAAAAGAGCGGAAGAGAAGCATTAGATGTATTTGAAGATGCTATGAACAACGTAATGCCAGTTCTTGAAGTAAAGGCTAGACGTATCGGTGGTGCAACATATCAGGTACCTATCGAGGTTAGACCAGATAGAAGACAGGCTTTAGCACTTCGTTGGTTAACTATGTTCTCTCGTAAAAGAGGCGAGAAGACTATGAAGGAAAGACTTGCTAATGAGATTCTTGATGCAGCTAACAATACAGGTGCAGCTGTTAAGAGAAAAGAAGATATGCATAAGATGGCTGAGGCTAATAAGGCATTTGCTCATTACAGATGGTAATAGCTGATTGACCATATTTATGGCAGATTATATTACAGAACCTTATGTGTTCGGAGCATAAGGAATAAGACAAGGAGGAATTAACTTGGCTGGTAGAGATTATCCACTGGAACGTACAAGAAACATTGGTATAATGGCTCATATCGATGCTGGTAAGACTACTCTTACAGAGCGTATATTATATTATACTGGTGTTAACTATAAAATCGGTGATACTCACGAAGGAACTGCTACTATGGACTGGATGGAGCAGGAGCAGGAAAGAGGTATCACTATCACTTCTGCAGCAACTACATGTCACTGGACATTGCAGGAGAAAACTAAGAATAAGCCTGGTGAATTAGAGAACCGTATCAATATCATCGATACACCGGGACACGTTGACTTCACAGTAGAAGTTGAGCGTTCACTTCGTGTACTTGATGGTGCAGTTGGTGTTTTCTGTGCTAAGGGTGGTGTTGAGCCACAGTCAGAGAACGTTTGGCGTCAGGCTGACACTTACAACGTACCAAGAATGGCTTTCATCAATAAGATGGATATTCTTGGAGCTGATTTCTATAACGCAGTTGACATGATTAAGACTCGTTTAGGAAAGAACGCAGTTCCTCTTCAGTTACCAATTGGTAAAGAAGATGAATTTAAAGGTATTATAGATTTATTTGAGATGCAGGCTTATATCTATAACGATGATAAGGGTGATGATATTTCTATAACTGATATACCTGAAGATATGAAGGACGATGCTGAAGCATACCGTCTTGATATGATAGAGAAGATTTGCGAAACTGATGATGATCTTATGATGGCTTATCTTGAAGGCGAAGAGATTGCAACAGCAGATCTTAAGAAAGCATTAAGAGCAGCTACATGTAGAGTTGAGATTATCCCTGTACTTTGCGGTTCAGCATATCGTAACAAGGGTGTTCAGAAGCTTCTTGATGCTATTATTGAATACATGCCAGCACCTACAGATGTTGCTGCCATTCAGGGAACTGACTTAGATGGTAACCCAATTGAGAAGCATTCTTCTGATGAAGAGCCATTCGCAGCACTTGCATTCAAGATTATGACAGATCCATTCGTTGGTAAGCTTGCTTACTTCAGAGTTTACTCTGGAACAATGAACTCTGGTTCATATGTACTTAACGCAACAAAGGGCAAGAAAGAGCGTGTAGGACGTATCCTTCAGATGCATGCTAACAAGAGAGAAGAACTTGATAAGGTTTATGCTGGTGATATAGCAGCAGCTATTGGATTTAAGTTTACTACAACTGGTGATACAATCTGTGATGAACAGCACCCAGTTATTCTTGAATCTATGGAATTCCCAGAGCCAGTTATCGATGTTGCTATCGAGCCTAAGACTAAAGCTGGTCAGGGTAAGATGAGTGAAGCTCTTGCTAAACTTGCTGAAGAAGATCCAACATTCAGAGCATATACTAACCAGGAAACTGGTCAGACTATCATCTCTGGTATGGGTGAATTACATCTTGAAATCATCGTAGACAGACTTCTTCGTGAATTCAAGGTTGAAGCTAATGTTGGTGCACCTCAGGTTGCATACAAAGAAACATTTACTAAGGCTGTTGACGTTGATTCTAAGTACGCTAAGCAGTCAGGTGGACGTGGACAGTACGGACACTGTAAAGTTAAATTTGAGCCTATGGATGCTAACGCAGAAGAGACATTCAAGTTCGAATCAACAGTTGTTGGTGGTGCTATTCCTAAGGAATATATCCCAGCTGTTGGTGAAGGTATTGAAGAAGCTGCTAAGGCAGGTATACTTGGTGGATTCCCAGTACTTGGTATCCATGCAACAGTATATGATGGATCATACCATGAAGTCGATTCTAACGAAATGGCATTCCACATTGCCGGATCTATGGCTTTCAAGGAAGCTATGCAGAAGGCAGGCGCAGTACTTCTTGAGCCTATCATGAGAGTTGAAGTTACAACACCAGAAGATTACATGGGTGATGTTATTGGTGATATTAACTCTCGTCGTGGACGTATCGAGGGTATGGACGATGTTGGTGGTGGAAAGATTATCAGAGGATATGTTCCACTTGCTGAGATGTTCGGATATTCAACAACTCTTCGTTCTATGACTCATGGGACGTGGAAACTACTCAATGTTCTTCGAGAAATATGAGCAGGTTCCAAAGTCAGTGCAGGAGAAAGTTCTTGCAGGACGTAATGCAAAATAATTAATTTTGTATCAAACAAAACTTGAAATTATTTAGATAATGAAATATAATAAAACTTATAATAATTATACCGAAAGGTAAAAGGAGGATTATAATAATGGCTAAAGCTAAATTTGAAAGAAGCAAACCACACTGTAACATAGGTACAATCGGACACGTAGATCATGGTAAGACTACATTAACAGCTGCTATCACTAAAGTTCTTGCAGCAAGAGTTGCTGGTAACACAGCTACTGATTTCGAGAACATTGATAAGGCTCCAGAAGAAAGAGAAAGAGGTATCACTATCTCTACAGCACACGTTGAGTATGAGACTGAGAAGAGACATTATGCACACGTTGACTGCCCAGGACATGCTGACTACGTTAAGAACATGATCACAGGAGCAGCTCAGATGGACGGTGCTATCCTTGTTGTTGCAGCAACTGATGGTGTTATGGCTCAGACTAAAGAGCACATCTTACTTTCTCGTCAGGTTGGTGTTCCTTACATCGTTGTATTCATGAACAAGTGTGATATGGTTGATGATGAAGAACTTCTTGAATTAGTTGAGATGGAAATCACTGAGCAGCTTGAAGAGTATGAATTCACTGGTTGCCCAATCGTTAAGGGATCAGCTCTTAAGGCTCTTGAAGATCCTAACGGTGAGTGGGGAGACAAGATCATGGAATTAATGAACACAGTTGATGAGTTCATTCCAGATCCACAGAGAGCAACTGATCAGCCATTCCTTATGCCAGTTGAGGACGTATTCACAATCACTGGACGTGGTACTGTTGCTACAGGTAGAGTTGAGCGTGGTGTTCTTCACCTTAACGAGGAAGTTGAAATCGTTGGTGTTAAGGAAGAAGTTAAGAAGACAGTTGTTACTGGTATCGAAATGTTCAGAAAGCTTCTTGATGAGGCTCAGGCTGGAGATAACATCGGAGCACTTCTTCGTGGTATCCAGAGAACTGAAATCGAAAGAGGACAGGTTCTTTGTAAGCCAGGTTCAATCACTTGCCACAGAAAGTTCACAGCTCAGGTTTACGTATTAACTAAAGACGAAGGTGGACGTCATACTCCATTCTTCAACAACTACAGACCACAGTTCTACTTCAGAACAACTGACGTAACTGGTGTTATCCAGCTTCCAGAGGGAACTGAGATGTGTATGCCTGGTGATAACGTAGAGATGACTATCGAACTTATCCATCCAGTAGCAATGCAGCAGGGTCTTTCATTCGCTATCCGTGAGGGTGGACGTACTGTAGGATCAGGAAGAGTTGCATCTATCATCGAGTAATTGAAGATTAATTAATCTTAATATAAAGAGTAAATAATTCCGCAATCTCTGTTTATACAGGGGTTGCGGTTTCTCTATTTAATAAAATGGGAGGCTGGTTTTATGAGAGATAAGTATGTACAAGAATGTCCATTTTGTAATGGAACAGAGATGGTTACAGGATGTCAGCAAGGATATGCATCAGTAACATCTACACATAGCATATGGTCAGTGGGAAAGAAGCTTAATCACGTTTTTTGCAGAAATTGTGGAAGTCTTGTTAGAAGTTATGTAGACGATCCTGAAAAGTTTGTTCCGATAAATGAACGCAGAACCAGAAAAAGAGAGGATGTTACTCCTAGAAAAAGACACAAGATTTGAGTTAAAACTTCTGAGAAAAATCTCAGGAGTTTTTTGTTTTAAAAATATAATTTTCAATAGGAAGTAAATATATATAATAATATTACGATATAGATAATGGTAGATTTTATTTATTATATTAGATAGGAGGATTTGTATGTCCGGTGAAAATTCAGGCAGAAAGAAAAAGATTATTAAAATTGTTGGTATTGTAGCAGCGGTTGTTATTCTGATAATTATTTTGATTACTTCCGCAATTAAAAAGTTATCAGATAAAGCATCTGAATATATGGATGAGGGAATAATGGTTGAAGAAGTAGAAGTAAGGGACTTGTCAGATTCCATAAATCTTTCAGGAACAGTGTCTGGAGATACTAAAACAAATGTTACATCCGTAGCAGGTGGAAAGATATTAGGAGTAAATGTGCAGCTTGGTGATGTTGTTACTAAAGGTACAACAATTGTTACTATAGATACGACTGATATACAGGAACAAATAGAGGATTTAAAGAATGCAATTAAGTCAACTAATGCAATTAGTGATAATGAAAAGAAACAGAAGAAACAGTCTTTAGATGAAGCTAAGGAAGACCAGAAGAAAACTCTTGAAGCAGCAAAGAAAGTAATCGATAAGGCTGAAAAAGCAACTTCTAAAGCTAAGGATACTTATCAGAATCTAAGTAATAATTACAATACAAAAAGTGAGAAATTAACATCAGCAGAGAAAAAATATAATACATGTAAATCTGAAATGGAACAGGCAGCATCAGGTGTTGAAAAGGCAAATAAAGCACTTAATGATGAAGATTATCAGACACAGCTTGCATATGATAATGCGGTTGCATTATACACTACAAAAAAAGATGCATTTGACCTGGCTTTAGAAGAATATACTTCTTTAAAATCAGAGGTTGAGATGTTAAAGGAACAGATAGAGGCTGCAAAGGAATCTTATGAAATGGCAAAGGAATCCCAGCAAGATGCTACTGCATCTTATAATGAAACACTTATTTCAACTAACAGAAGTGTCCAGGCTATACAAAACAGCATTGAAATGGAGCAGTATGAGACATCATCTACGAAGGATATGCAAAAACAGTTAACAGAGCTTCAGAAACAGCTAGAAAACTGTATAGTTAAAGCACCTTGTGATGGACTTGTTACAGCTGTTAACATTTCAACAGGTGATACATATGCACCAGGAACACCGATGGTTACAATAGAAGGAACTAATACCCTTAAGGTAATAGTTGATGTACAGGAGTCAGATATATTAAAACTTGAAGAAGGAATGAAAGCAATTGTAACAGCACCTGCCCTTGAAGATGAAGAGATACAGGGTACTGTTACAAGAGTAGTAAAGATAAAGAGCCAGGGAGGCATGGGAGATTATTATCAGAGCGCAACTGGATATTCTGCAGAGATTACAATTGAAAATACAAAGCTTCTTGTAAATATGAGTGCCAAGGCTAAGATAGTTCTTTACAGCAGGCCAGCGGCCCTTGCTGTGCCATATGATCTTGTACAGTATGATGAAGAAAATAAGGCATATATAATGACAGCAACAAAGAATGATAATGGAAAATACACTGCTCATAAGACCAAAATTAAAGTAGGTCAGGAACTTGATTACTATGTGGAAGTAACAGGAGGAGACTTAAAAGAAGGGGATAAACTTGCTATTGATTATTCATTTTCATTAAATGATGGTGATGAGTTTACGGAATCAAATTATGAGTATTAAAAGGAAAGGGAATATGCATGGAATCAACAATTCACATGGAAAATATCATTAAAAGATATTATATAGGAAAACCAAATGAACTTCAGATTCTCAATGGCATATCACTTGATATTAATGATGGTGAATTTGTATCAATAGTAGGAGAATCAGGTTCTGGAAAAAGTACATTGATGAATATTATAGGTGTATTAGACAGGCAGACAGAAGGAGGATATTTTCTAGATGGAATAGATGTAAATAAGATGTCTGATGATATGAGAAGTAACGTAAGAAATGAGAAGATAGGATTTGTATTTCAGAATTTTAATCTGCTTCCAAGAGCAACTGCTCTTAAAAATGTCATGATACCATTAATGTATGGTAAAAAGAAGCAAAAAGATGCAAAAGAAAGAGCCATGGAAATGTTAGAAATGGTAGGAATGGCTGACAGAGCAAAACATAAACCAAACGAACTTTCTGGAGGACAGAAGCAAAGGGTTGCAATTGCAAGAGCCATGATAAATAACCCCTCGATAATACTTGCGGATGAACCTACTGGAGCTCTTGATTCAAAGACAGGACATATGGTTATGGATATTTTTCATAAACTTCATGAAGAACAAGGAAAAACAATAGTGTTAATAACACATTCACAGGAACTGGCTTCTGAAACACAGAGAATTATTACCTTATCAGATGGAAATATAATAAAAGTTAAGGCAGGTGAAGAAGATGCTATTTGAGAATATAAAAGAATCCCTTAATAGTATTCGATGCAACAAAATGCGTTCTCTTCTTACCATGCTTGGTATTATTATAGGAATAAGTGCAGTTATAACAATTACTACAATTGGTAATTCATTAAGAAGAACATTATCTACTACATTTAATTCCCTGGGAGCAAATGCTCTTTATATGTATATAATGGCAAGATATCCAGAGTCAGAGGAAGATTATTTAAACTGGGAATACCCCGAAATGGATAAAGAAGATTATGTAACAGATGAGGATATAGAAAAAATAAAAGAATTGTATCCTGATGCCATTGAGGGAATTGCTGTTAATAATTTTCTTGGTGCAGGAAAGGTATCCGACAGTTCAGACAATTATGCAAAGGTTGCAGTTCAAGGATGCACAAAGGATTATTTAAAGTATATGAAGGTGGATATAAAGCTTGGACGAAATATTACCGATGCAGATAATAAAAAATGTAAAGTTTCCTGCGTAGTAGCTGATAAAATGGCATCAAATTATTTTAAAGATGAGAATCCCATAGGGAAAAATATAGAAATTGATATGGGAGATACAGGAATATTTACATTTGTAATAGTTGGTGTTTATAAGTATAATCCACAAATGCAGGGAGGTTCAGATGAAAAAAATGTGCCTGAAAAGGATAGAATAACTCCTATATATACGTCATATAACACTGTTAGTAAGCTTAATAAAGAAGATAATTATGGTTATGAAAATTTTACTATAATACTTAATCCTTCTTCAAATATTAAAGATTCATCAGCAAATGTTAAACTGTATTTTGATGAAAAGTATGCTGACAATAAGGATTTTCAGATTGAATCATTTGATGCGGCATCGGAACTTGAGATGATAGATAATATTATTAATATAGTTACTATTGCAATTTCAGCAATTGCGGCTATATCTCTTATAGTTGGTGGTGTTGGTGTTATGAACATAATGCTTGTATCAATTACAGAAAGAACTAAGGAAATAGGAATCAGAATGGCACTTGGTGCAAAGAGAAAGACAATAAGGGTGCAGTTCCTTATAGAAGCTGTAATAATTTGTCTTATAGGAGGATTAATAGGCGTTACAATAGGTATTGTAAATGGATATTTATTAGGGGGAATTGTTAAAATGGCCGTGCAATCAGCATATGAAGAATATGCTTCATATATAATATTTAATGTACAGCCATCATTAACAGCTATAAATATCTCACTATTCTTCTCAATGTTAACGGGTGTATTCTTTGGATATTATCCAGCAAACAAGGCCGCTAAAATGGAGGTAATAGATGCATTAAGATATGAATAAATTAAAAAGAATCCTTATTGGTACGAAACCTTTAAGGATTCTTTCTTTAATCTCTAAACTTCAAAACCAATAAGCAGACCACCACGTTCTGCATAATAACTGCATAAACCACCTGTAGGCATAATGCTGATATCAGCATCAGGAAACTTCTCAAGTATAAGATTTTTAAGATGAAGAGCTTTTTCTTCATTAAAGCAGTTTGTAATAATAACTTTGCCTCCATTATAAGCCTGGGCAATCATTTCTTCAGCAGTTTTTGCATAAATAGCAAGTTTTCCTCTGGCAGTTGTTACAAGACTAATAGTACCTTCAGGACTTGCAATACCAAGAACTTTGATACCAAGTATCTTTGAACTGCCACCTTTTAACCTG
>JAILNW010000198.1 GCA_024691145.1 Lachnospiraceae bacterium | reverse complement strand
TGCTTAATTATCTGACAAAAAAAAAATAAAATATATACATTTTTATTTATTTACTTTTAATTTCTTTTATGATATACTTACACTGTTGTAATGAAGTAATGTAGAAACTTCATTGATAGAGGGTATTTTAATTAAAAGGAGGATATTATAATGTTTGAAAAAATCGTTGAAATCGCACAGAACTATCTTGAGGAAGATATGACTATCACAAGAGATACAAGAGTTATCCAGGATATGGAACTTTCTTCTATGGAATTATTCTCATTTATTTCCGACATTGAGCAAGAGTGCAATATTAGTATTTCAGAGTCACAGATTCAGAAAATTAAGACAATCGGCGACATTGTTGATATTGCTGAAGCATAATTAACATATATAACTACATTTATCATCCTGTATGAAGAGAAAGGTGTTGGATTGACACAATGAAAGGTAGTAAAAGACAGCACAAAAAAGACCAGTTAAAAAGAGGGATTAACGGTATAACTCTTAATAAATGGCTTAGAACCTTTAGAAGAAAGGGTTACTCAGCCATAAAGTATATTAATGATGGTGCAGTATATGAGAAGTCATACTCTGATATGCTCCATGATATTATACTTCTTAGCAGATATTTTAAAAATCAGCCATATGAGCGTTATGCTATATGCAGTAAGAACAGTTATGGCTATATCTGCTCTATATTTGCAATTGAGCTTGCTAATAAGAATGCTATTCTTATTGATGCAACTTTAACTGCTGCCAATGCAAAGCAGTTAGCTGATATTGCTGATTATGATTTTCTTTTATGTAATAAAGATGATATTGAAAAATATTCAGAATGTTTTGATAATATTGCAGCCATTGAGGATATTATGCCTGATAGTAATAACGTATTAAGCAATGAAGATTATAATATTATCAATAATAATAATAGAACTAATGGTACATTAATAATATTTACTTCTGGAACATCTCATCTTGCAAAAGCAGTTTTATTAAATTTTGAAAAGTTTGTAAAGAATATGTTTACAACAAGAGATTACTGTCCAGGAGGCAAGTTTGATAATGTATTTGTTCCATTGCCATTACATCATATTTTCGGTCTTGTAAGAACTTTAGGATGTCTTATGAGAGATGAAACCATATGTTTTGGTGAAGGATTTAAAACAATTAAAAGAGATGTTAATCTACTTAATCCTCACTCTTACACGCTTGTTAATACTCTTTTAGAATTTATGATTAAGATGAGAGCATTCTCACCAAATACCAAGTATATAATTATCGGAGGAAGTCCTTGTGAAACTGAATTAACAAAGATTATCCAGTCCAAGGGATATTACCTACATAATGTTTATGGTCTTTCTGAACTTGGTGGTACAGTTGCCATTAGCAAGGCTAATGATGACCCTACATACCTTACAATCAGAAAGGGATATGCAGATATATTTATTACTGATGAAGGCGAGGTAGCTGTCAAGTACGAATATATGTTTGAAGGCTATTATAACAACCAGGAAGCCACTAATGAAGCTGTAAAGGATAACATATTCTATACTGGCGATATGGGGGTTATTACGGCAGATAACAAGCTTAGAATAACAGGCAGAATTAAAGATATGATTATTCTTAAGAATGGAGAGAAGATTTTCTGTCCTGAGGTTGATGCAGATATATCAGCATTGGAGCATATTGTGGAAGCTGCAGTTATATACGAGAAAGATGCTCTTACCGCTGTAGTTGTTCCAGAGCCTGATGCTGACGAAGATATTATTAATGAAGTTATTATGTCTTATAACAATACACAGCCTATTATAAGGCAGATTGCAAAGGTCACAATTAGACATACGCCTCTTCCGAGAACAGCTATAGGAAAGCTTCAGAGAAGAAAATTAGTAACAGAATAATGTCAATATTGTATATTAAAAGAGGCTGTGAAGTCCTTCTTTTTGTATTATCACATCTGCAAACAGTAAAAAAGGGCATAATGCCCCTTACCCCATAAAAAGGGGAGTGTATAATAAAGTGTGTAAGTTACAAATTTTGTAAATTATGCACTTTATTTTTTTATATTTAAGTGAGATAATATAGGAAAGGAATGAAAAGATTATGAGTACAGAAATTATGGCACCTAGAAAAAACAAACGAAACAATGCCAGCATGGCAATAGCAAAGGCAATTCTTGAAGAGTATCATCCAACAACAGCAGCTGATGTGCAGGATGCACTAAAAGACAGAGTAGTAGATGTTGCAAATGAATGGCAGAACAGGCCATTAAAAAAGTTTTATACATTTGTATTTGTAGATTGCCTTTATGTAACAATAAAGAAAGAACATGAAGCCAAGAACTGCGCTGTATATGTAGTTTTAGGGTACGATATAAACGGCAAAAAAGATATACTTGGTATATGGATCAGCGATTCTGCGGAAGAAAAACATTATTGGATGCAGGTATTTGATGAAATAAGATCAAGAGGTGTCGAAGAGATACTATTTATTAGCATGGATGGTGTTTCCGGATTAGAGGAAGGTGATGTATACAACCAACGCAATAGAAGCAATAAATTCAAGTTTTAGAAAAGTAACCAAGAAAGGTGCATTTCCTAATGAAGATGCTGTTATGAAGCTACTATATTTACGTACTGAAGAGTTATATAAGAAATGGAATGATAGACCAATTGCAAACTGGGCCATGGTAAAGAACCAGCTCATAATGGATGATAAGATACAGGCTAGAATAATTAGAAAAATACTCCTAATCATTATATGTTTCTTTTCCCACTTTTCTTTAATCATCTTTCTTCCCCTTTCGTCTACCACCACTCTATGTTAATCTCTTCATTTTTTTCAATTATTTATACTTGATTACATTACCGCTCTTTCAATATCCTCACAATAGTTCATGCTATCATTAACACTAGTCATACATTCTTCTGATAATTCTATAAATTTACAAACTTCCTTTGTTGCATCTATTAGTTACACTAAGATTTTTTATAATTTGATTTACTTTTTCTTCTTTCATAAAAAATAATCACTAATAGCCATAACAACTCAATTGCTTCCATAAAATATATCATCTTATTATCATATCCTATAGTCCAGCTGAATTCAATATTAATATTCCATAAAGCATGA
>JAILNW010000399.1 GCA_024691145.1 Lachnospiraceae bacterium | reverse complement strand
CACTATCCCTACCCAGCAGGATTGTTTAATCACAGACCTTAGAGCTACAGACTAGGCTAAATATCCGTAGGTAACTATATATTCTCTCTTAACGTAGTACTCAAAGTACTCAGGCTAGTCAATACCAGGCCAGCAGTCACTGTGTAGTAACTTTCATGCAAGCCCGCGACTTTAGTCGTGGGTTATTGACCATATCTCCTCTTTCAAAAAAATATTCTTTATTCAGAATAGCGCTTATCCTGAATAAAGAATATCATACAAAAAAATTAATGTAAATGAATTTTGCCAAATCTTCATTTTTTCTTCATTTTTGGTCATAATAATCTAACAACAGATTCACAACCATGCTATAGCTTTTCATACCTTCTTCTACGCCATTTACTTTAAGACTTGTATCTGTCAGGGTTTCAGAAACTGCATCAACGGTTTCAGTACTAAATACCGCTTTTTTCTCAACTCTTTCCCATTCTTCATTAGTTAAGAATATAAAGTCTCTGTTAAAAAGCTCGTTAGGCATAGTCATTGTTTTCATATATTCATCATCTTCATTTAGAATATTTCGTAAATCCCTGTCAACATACCCATATACGCTTGAATATCCCGAATACTGAAGATATTTATCATCTGATAATACACATGCCAGATACCCTAAAAAGTTAGCCTCATCTTCAAGTATAATGCCCTTTAAATGTGTATACTCATGGCATATAGTAGCAGGATAATTAACATTATACATTGTCTTATTATAATTTGCCTCCAGTGTAAAAGGAAAATATACACCGCCCAAATACTGCTGGCTTGCAAAGTCTGAGAAAAAAAGTTTCTTAGGGTTTGGATAATATCCTGAAAACATAGGATATTCCTTACCAAGATTTTTCATTGCTTTTTTGCACTCTTCTTCATAATCTTCACTATATATAACATAGCCTTCCTTATCTCTTTCCATTTCAAGAGAAAGCCTGTTACCATTGGTTATTATCATTTCTCTAAGTTCTATTAGTTTTTCCTTGCTTCTGTCTGACTTTTTAAGATTTTTTTCTGCAAATGTGCTTCCATGATAAAGTGATACGCAATTAAAACTCATAATAACACCTACACCTGCAAGTATCCAGAAAAATGTTTTTATATATTTATTTCTAACTATCTTAAATTTCTCATTTTTAACAAATGGAATAGTAATTACAAGGATAACAAAGGCCACAACAAGTAATATTCCAATTACAATAAACCATTCTCCCACCGAAAATGGGAAAATAGACATAATTGCACTATATGTTCTGAGTCCAAGTCTGAATATTGTTTTTATTATTAAATCGCTAAATGCTTTACTTATCCACATAAGTATATCAAGTAATATTATAATCCCATAGGTTATAAGTATTATTCTGTTCTTTTTTATCTTATCTTTCATATTACTCCAAATCTCCACATTTATACCTTTGTCAATCTGTATCCTTTCCCTTATGATTATGCATCACATGGAAATATTTGTCAACAGGATTTTTATGGAAAAAAGAGCCACTCTTTTTCAGAATGGCTCCTTTAGATATCAATTATATGTTTTTTAATTATAACTGTGGTCCTGCCTCAACTAATGCCTTACCTGCTTCGTTTCCTTCATACTTAGCAAAGTTCTTAATGAATCTTCCTGCAAGGTCTTTAGCTTTCTCTTCCCACTCAGCTGCATCTGCATAAGTATCACGTGGATCAAGAATTGCTGGATCTACACCTGGAAGTTCAGTTGGAACTTCAAAGTTGAAATATGGAATCTGCTTAGTTGGCGCATTAAGGATATCTCCATTAAGGATTGCATCGATAATACCACGAGTATCTTTAATAGATATTCTCTTACCAGTTCCGTTCCATCCAGTGTTAACAAGGTAAGCCTTAGCTCCGCTCTGCTGCATCTTCTTAACAAGTTCCTCACCATACTTAGTTGGGTGAAGTTCAAGGAATGCCTGACCAAAGCATGCTGAGAATGTTGGAGTTGGTTCAGTAATTCCACGCTCAGTTCCTGCAAGCTTTGCAGTAAATCCTGATAAGAAGTAATACTGTGTCTGCTCTGGTGTAAGAACAGATACTGGTGGAAGTACGCCAAATGCGTCAGCTGATAAGAAGATTACGTTCTTAGCTGCTGGTGCAGAAGAAACTGGACGTACAATATTCTCTATATGGTTAATTGGATAAGAAACACGAGTATTCTCTGTTACGCTCTTATCTGTAAAATCAATCTTTCCTTCAGCATCAAGTGTAACATTCTCTAAAAGTGCGTTACGCTTAATTGCATTGTAGATATCTGGCTCAGATTCTTTATCAAGGTCGATAACTTTAGCATAGCATCCTCCTTCGAAGTTGAATACACCGTTATCATCCCATCCATGCTCATCATCACCGATAAGTAATCTCTTAGGATCTGTAGATAATGTAGTCTTACCTGTTCCTGAAAGACCGAAGAATATTGCTGTATTCTCTCCGTTAAGGTCTGTATTAGCTGAGCAGTGCATAGATGCAATACCCTTAAGTGGAAGGTAATAGTTCATCATAGAGAACATACCTTTCTTCATCTCTCCGCCGTACCAAGTATTGATAATTACCTGCTCTTTGCTTGAAATATTAAATACAACAGCTGTCTCTGAGTTAAGACCTAACTCTTCATAGTTCTCAACTTTAGCCTTAGATGCGTTGTAAACAACGAAATCTGGCTCGAAGTTCTCTAACTCTTCATCAGTTGGAACTATGAACATGTTCTTAACAAAGTGTGCCTGCCAGGCTACTTCCATAATAAAACGGATAGCCATACGTGTATCTTTATTAGCTCCACAGAAAGCATCTACTACGAATAACTTCTTGTTAGAAAGTTCTTCAATTGCTATCTTCTTAACAGCATCCCAAGTTTCTTCTGATGCTTTGTGGTTATCATTCTTATATTCGTCAGATGTCCACCATACTGTATCCTTAGAGTTCTCATCATATACAATAAACTTATCTTTAGGTGAACGTCCTGTATAAATACCTGTCATAACATTAACTGCGCCAAGTTCACTAACCTGACCTACTTCGTATCCTGTGAGACCTTCCTTAGTCTCTTCCTCAAATAATTCCTCATAAGATGGGTTGTATACTATCTCAGATACGCCTGAAATACCATACTTGCTTAAATTAATCTCTGCCATATAATCTTACCTCTTTCCTTAAATTATTTATCGTTAAAACATTAACTATCCTCGTTATCCACTTTATACTATACTATATTTTGGAAGGAATGTCAATTGTTTTTTAAAAGGTATAAATTAATGTCTTCTCTGATGTCCACCTCTTTGTCCAAAACCTCCGTCTATTCCCTCCTGGCTGTTGTTATTCTGACTATTCTGGTTATCGTATGATACTCCAAGTGCATTGGCTACAGCCTCTATTATTCCTCTGCTGCTAAATGTTGCTCCGCTTACAGTTGATACATCGATTGACTGTTTTTCTATAATGTCATTGATTATTGAAGTCTTGGCTTTATTGAAGAACTGGTTATCATCTTTATAATCTTCAATGGTAATAGATGTTATACTGCCAT
>JAILNW010000390.1 GCA_024691145.1 Lachnospiraceae bacterium | reverse complement strand
CCCGCAGAATTACCAGTTATTGAAGCGATGGCGTCCCTCGAAGGTTTAGGTGTTCTTTACTGCGATTATTTTATGAGCAGCAATTTATTTTTATTATCTACACCATTTAAAGAAGAGGATTATGAGAATTCTTTAGGGGGAGAGCTTGTCATCGAGTCTGTGGATGATGAATATATACCAGATGAAAGTTTTCAGGCAATAAGTGATGAAGAATATATGAATTCTATGTTCTCGAAAGAAGAGAGAAGAATAAGGGATATAGTTAATGAGGCTTTAGATAAGTTAGAGTATGAAGACAGTGTAATATGGCATGAGTATCCGGATAAAGTATATCTTCAGGCTATAATGGACATATTATTTGGTGATATTTATGGAGATAATATGGAATCTGATTGTAAAAACGCAGATTCTTTTGAAAAAATAAAAAAATGTGAAGAAATGTATTGTAAAAGACAGCTTTTGGAAGTAATATTTATATATGAATTCTTTAAAAGAAGAGAGAAAAAGTAATTGTTAAAGAACTCTGCAATATGTCGCTGATGTGTTGCAGAGTCAGATTGAAATGGAGAGTGTTTATTTTGAACCATATATACAGGTTGATTACATGTGGTATTATTTTTATAATATCAATTTTTATATTTAGCAAGAACATAAGAGAAGTAGATTATAGTGTTGAAACTGTAAAAAAGGCGGAGGAAGCAAGTTTTCCGATTCTTTTTGTAAAGCAGGGGGACAACCTTATAGATCCTATGTATGGATATACTGGTAATATTGATGCGAAACTTGTAAAGGAGGGAATATCATCAGTAGATGATACAGGTGAATGTGCATTTTATATTAAGGAATATAAAAAGGTTATAAAAAAGGTAACTTATGAGGTTATAGACATTCAGAACAATAAAAGTGTTGATGGCGGAATTATAAGAAAGTTTAAGACAGAAGATAATTATAAGGTATTTTCTATAGCAATAAAAGCAGAACTTAAAGAGGACAAGGAATATGCCGTTAAGAATACCCTTCTTACTAATGAGGGACAAAAGATTTATTATTATCATCGTATAAAGAAAACTGGCAATAAACACTTTGATGATATTGTAAAGTTTGCTGATAATTTTCATGATGCTACTTTGGATAAAGAAAAATCAGAAAGTATAGTTCCATATATAGAGCCTGACGGAAGCATGTCTACAACTGATCTTAGTTATGTTAATATAAATTCAAGTCTTAAGATGATTACATTTGCTGAATTAAAGCCAGAGGTTATAAGTGATATAATTATTAATGTAAGAGATATATCTAAAGATACTGCTATGATTGAGTTTGTTTACAATGTTAAGTCGGATACCGATAGTGGTGAAGAGAGATATAAAGTTAGGGAAGGCTACAGAATAAGATGGACAGCCACAAGAATGTATCTTCTTTACTATGACAGAAGCATGGAATCTATATTTGATATAGGATTATTCAGTCTTTCGGCAAATGAATTTAAGCTTGGTATTACTTCTGACAAGAATGTAAATGTTATAGCAAGTGAAGATAAGTCAAAGGTTTGTTTTACAAGAGACGGAGTTCTTTATTATTTTGATGTAAAGAAGAATAAAATATCAAAACTGTATTCATTTAAACAGACCAATGAGGATTTTTTACGAGATCTTTATGATGAGAATGAAATTAAGACCATAAGAGTAGATAATAATGGTAATGCATATTTCATGATTTATGGTTATATAACAAAGGGTGATTATGAAGGAAGAACAGCTATTATTCTGTATAAATATTATGCAGAACAGAATCGAATAGAAGAAATGGTTAATATTCCGCTTGATGTTCCATTTGCCCTGATAAAAGAGCAGATTAATGATTTTGCATATGTTAATGAGAATGATGTTTTTTTCTTTTCCATTGGAAATGGTATATATAGTTATAGTATTCCAAGTGCCTCTATGTCTACAATTGCTGAGGATGTTGCAATAGATGATATGGTAATATCAAAGGAGGGCAAGTTTATAGCATGGCAGACTTTGGAAGATAATTATTCAAAGATTAATATTATGACTCTCAATAATTATAAACAGAGTACGATGGAAACGGAAGAGGACAAGTATATAAAAATTTTAGGCGTTATTGGAAAGAATATTATATATGGTTATTCTGACAAGAATAAGGAAGTTAAGAAACTGGATGGAAGCAGCATTATACCGGTAAGTCTTGTTAATATTGCAGGTATTGATAAAAAGGTTGTAAAGGAATATGTTCCGGAGAATAGCTTTGTTATTGCTGCAAGTGTTTCAGGCAACAAGATAATGTTAGACAGGGTTGTAGCGGAGTCTTCAGGTAGATACATTGAAACCGAACAGGATTGTATATTTGGAAATGTTCAAGATGAGGATGAAGAGTTTGGTATTACAAGCAGGGCAACAGAGAAGACTATGACGGATTATTATCTTTATATGCCAGATTCAATTAAAGTAAAGGAAACTCCAAAGGAAGGAACGGTAAAAAGAACTGTTACAAAGGGAGAGACAACGGTAAGAGTATTTGATAATCTTGAAAGTGAAGCATTTTATTATGTTTATGCCTTTCATGGTATAGAGACGGGATATGCAAGTGCTTACGAAGCCATGGCCAGAGCCAATGAGAGAATGGGTGAGGTTATGGATAATCGAGGCCATATTATATGGGAACGTGGAAAGACCAGCAAGAATGCCAAGATTAAAATAAAGGGACAGTCTTCATTAAGTGAGGATAGTGCATATGCATGTATATCAATGATTCTTGAGAATAAGGGTGAAAATGTTTCTATTAAGAAACTTAAAAAAGAAAATGGATCATTTGCAGATATTCTGGATAAATATATTGACGGAGCTTCAGTTGATTATAGTAAGGCAGGAATAGATTATCTTACTTATTCAATAAGCAAGAAGAGACCAGTAATTGCCATGATGTCAGGTAACAGGGCTGTTCTTATTGTAGGATTTGATGCATCAACTATTACTTATTACGACCCTGTTGCTGAATCAGAAAATGTTATTTCAAAGGAAGAAGCAGAAGTAAAGTTTGGTGCAGTTGGAAATATATATATAGGTTATGTTGATTAATATGGACAGGAGAGATTTATATGAAGCGAGTTTTTTTGATAGTTTTAGATAGTGTTGGAATTGGCGAGATGCCAGATGCAGGAAAATACAATGATGAAGGAAGCAATACGCTTAAAGCTTGTTCAGAGTCTAAGTATTTTGATATGCCCAATATGGAGAAATTAGGGTTATTTAATATTGATGGCATTGACTGGCATGAAGATTATGAGAATTTTGGTGGTGTAGTTGCCCGCATGACAGAAGCCTCTAATGGAAAGGACACAACTATAGGACATTGGGAAATTGCAGGAGTTATTTCAAAAGAACCACTTCCTACATTTCCAGATGGATTTCCTAAGGAATTAATTGATGAACTTTCTAAGAGAACTGGAAGAAAGATATTATGCAATAAACCATATTCAGGCACAGAGGTTATTAAGGACTTCGGCGATGAACATATAAAGACAGGGGCACTTATTGTTTATACTTCAGCAGACAGTGTGCTTCAGATTGCAGCTCATGAAGATATTGTAAGTGTAGATGAGCTTTATAAGTATTGTCAGATTGCAAGAGATTTATGTGTTGGAAAATGGGGAGTTGGAAGAATAATTGCAAGACCATTTGAAGGGGAATACCCATTTAAGAGAACTTCTAACAGACATGATTTTTCTCTTCAGCCACCTTGTATAACTATACTTGACCAGTTGAAAGAATCTGGTTATGCTGTTAAGGCTGTTGGAAAGATTAATGATATATTTGCAGGAAAGGGCATAACAGATATGGTCAGAACAAAGAATAACATGGAGGGTGTTGACCGTATGTTAGACTATGCAAAGGAAGATTTTGAAGGCTTATGTTTTGTTAATCTTGTTGATTATGATATGCTTTACGGCCACAGAAACGATGTAGAGGGCTATGCTAAGGCTTTAACTGAGTTTGACAGACGTATTCCAGAGATTCTTGATGCTTTAGGAGAAGAGGACGTGCTTATGATTACAGCAGATCATGGCTGTGATCCATCAACACCATCTACAGACCATTCAAGAGAATATACGCCTTTTGTAATGGCAGGAAAGAGTATTAAAAATGGTATTAATCTTGGCACAAGAAGTACATTTTCTGATATAGGAGCTACAGTGTTAAAGATGTTTAACATTGAATCTAAGATAAATGGACAATCTATGTATTGATTAATATGAATAAAGATATTATAATTATATAAAGGATAATTTTGTAAAAGATTGGAGGTATTTGTATGGCAGATTTTATTCCTACACCACACAATGCGGCAAAAGACGGAGACATTGCAAAGACAGTGCTTATGCCGGGAGATCCATTAAGAGCAAAAGTTATAGCTGATACATATCTTAAGGACGTTACTTGTTTTAATACTGTAAGAAATATGTTTGGTTATACAGGAACTTACGAAGGAAAAAGGGTTTCTGTTATGGGAAGCGGAATGGGTATGCCTTCTATAGGTATTTACTCATATGAACTTTTTAATTTTTATGGTGTTGATAATATTATAAGAATTGGTTCTGCAGGAGGATTGTCAGATGATCTTAAATTAAAGGATCTTGTAATAGCTATTGGTGCATGTACTGATTCTAATTATGCAAGCCAGTTTAACCTTCCAGGAACATTTGCACCTGTTGCTTCCTATGAACTTTTAGAAAGCGCAGTTAATGAAGCAAAGAAAAAAGATGTTCATTATGTTGTTGGTAATGTTGTTTCTTCTGACTGTTTTTATAATGATAACAAGGATGCGGCATCATTATGGAAGAAGATGAATGTACTGGCAGTTGAGATGGAGTCGGCTGCTTTATATATGAATGCGGCAAGGGCAGGGAAGAATGCATTATGTATACTTACGATTTCTGACCACATATTTACAGGCGAGTCACTTCCTGCATTAGAGAGACAGAATGGATTTAACACAATGATGGAAGTTGCATTAGGAATCGTAAAGGAATAGTTGTTCTTTTAGGAGGAATTGTTATGAAAAAATGGTTTGTTGGGGTTATAGTATTAATGATGGGTATTATACTTTGTGCATGTGGCAATGATAAAGCAGCAAAGAGTACAGCTACAAAGAAAGTAGAGAAGAAACCTTCTCTTGATACAAGCAGTTACAATAATCTTAATCTTGAGGAGAGTACATTGATTAAAGATTATAAAGTTGCTCTTCTTTCACAGAATGGTGTGGATGAAGGCATGACTGAGTCAGCAAAAACAGGACTTTCTAGACTTAAACAGCGTCTTGAATGTGAGATAGAGTATGCTGATTATAGTGAGGATAATTTTGATAGCAAGGTAAAAAAACTTGTTAAGAAGAAATGTAAGATGATATGGGTAATGGGAAATAAGGCATCAGATATTAACACAGTTGCTTCAAAGTATAAGGATGTTGTATTTGCTGTTGCTGATGAATATTATGATGCTATTGAAGAGAATGTTGTGCTTATTAATTTTAAGATGTCTGAAGCTTCATTTTTACTGGGCTATATAGCAGGTATGAATTCACAGTCAGGGGTTGTTTCTCTTGAGTATGTGAAGAATAATACTTATGAGGAATATATATATGGCTACAGAGCAGGAGTTTACTATGCATGTAATGAACTTGATAAGCAGATTAATCTGGATGTGGCGGAGATTATGGACTCTTCAAATAAGGAAGATGTGAAGGAGCATACATTACAGCTTATTGATAATCTTGCAGATGTAATTTATGTTGCAGATAGTTCAATTGAAAAAGATGTTGCAAATAGTGTTTCTGATATGGCTAATATAAGAACTGTTGGTATAAGCAGTGATATAGGGGATAGCAATAATAAAAATGCTCTTGCATATCTTATAACAAATATTGATTCAGCAGTAGAACTTGTGTCTTTTTATGCTATGTCAGGAAATGAGATTGCAGGAGTTTCATATGAATATGGAATTTCCGAAGGTGCCATAGATATTATACTTTTAAATACAGACAATAATGCAGTAGATGATGGTAAACTGGCATTGCTTAAGGAACTTGTAATAGGTGGTGAATTTGAGATTCCAAGAGACGAAGAATCCTTTGGAAGATTTAAAACTTCTTTTGAACAGTAATAGATAAGAACAAATAATAAGACCTGAGATGTTAATATTCTCAGGTCTTTGTTATATGTAAAAATAATTTATTCTGCCGACGTATCTGCTTCTCTAAGTGTCATAGAAACCATTGATGGATCTAAGTCAGTTGATGCAGATAAATTAATATTGTAAACTGTGGCACCTATAGTTGCATCAGCAACCATTGATGTACCTTCTTTTTCAAATTTGCAGTTTAATTCTTTTTCAAGAAATTTTACTATATCATTCATGTCATCCTCTGTTGCATTTGTCCAGATAATCTCCTGTGCGCCCATTTCTGAAATATAGTTATTAAAATCGCTGCTTCCATTTACCTTAATCTCTGGAAAATTTCTAGGCAGTTTTGCTGCATAATCAGCCCACTTTTTCTCATTGGAATCAACTGACACAGGCTTTTTCTGTTCTGTTCCAGAATGAGGAATAACAGTGCTTTTTGGTGTGCTGTCAGAGTCCTTGCCAAATAAAGCACAGCCTGTAAGCGTAAAGGCAGCAGTCGCGATTAATGTTGCTTTGATAAACTTTTTATTCATTTAAAAACCTCCAATATATTATTATTTTGTTGCTATTCACATTATCCTCTTTTAATGTATCATAGTTATATCCTAGTAAATAATTGACAAAAAGTCAATTAGTAAAAGTACTAAAAAATCTATTGATACTTTGTAATAAATATTGTAAAATAGAATAGATTGGGAGAATTGTAAAGATTCTAAAAAAATTGATATGAAAGAAGGATATGTATAATGAGCAACAAGAAGGTTGAAGATTATAAGAAGCAGAAGTATAACAGAAAGAAGATACAGACAAGAAAAAAAGTTGGTTCTGTTCTTAATATGGCAGCATTTATAGCATTTTGCGTAGGTGTAGTTGTGCTTATAAGCTGTAAAATTTATGATGATTATTTTAAGGAAAAGATGATTGCAGACATTGATGTGCAGAATTTATATACAGCAGTAACTGACGTATTATCAGCTAATACTGAAGAAGAAACAACAGAAGAAACAGAGGAGAATGCAGAGACAGCTGAAGCAACTGAAGCACCAGCAGAAACAGCTGAAGCTGCAACAGAGGCACCAGCAGGAACTGCAGAGGCTGCAACAGAAGCTCCTAGTGCTGAATAAATTTTTTCTGATATGGAAAAAATTGCACTTGACATACTTGACATTTTGTAATATAATGTATAAATGTGACGTGAGTTAATTAAAAATATCCGATCCAATGCCCCGGTTAGGATATTTTGAGCATAAATTTATAGAGAATAATAATTAATATGAACTACTTAAGGAGGTAGACCAATGAAGAGTTTTATGGCTAGTCCAGAGACTGTTGAAAGAAAATGGTACGTTATTGATGCTGACGGACAGACATTAGGTCGTCTTAGCTCAGAGATAGCAAAGGTACTTAGAGGAAAGAATAAGCCTATTTATACACCACATGTTGATACTGGTGATTATGTAATAGTTGTTAATGCAGACAAGATTAAAGTAACTGGTAAGAAGTTAGACCAGAAGATTTACTACAACCATTCAGATTATGTTGGTGGTATGAGAGAAACTGTATTAAAGGATATGTTAGATAAGAAGCCTTGTGAAGTAATTAAGATTGCTGTTAAAGGTATGTTACCTAAGGGACCTTTAGGAAGACAGATGTTAACTAAGCTTCATGTTTATGCTGGACCTGAGCATAAGAATCAGGCTCAGAAACCAGAAGTTTTAGAGATTAAGTCAAGATACTAAGAGGTTGAAAGGAGGAACTTATTGTGGCAACATCAAAGTTTTATGGAACTGGAAGAAGAAAAAGCAGTGTAGCAAGAGTTTATCTTGTACCTGGAACTGGTAAGATTACTATAAATAAAAGAGATATAGATAGCTATTTTGGACTTGAGACACTTAAGTTAATAGTTCGTCAGCCATTAGTTTTAACTGAAACAACTGGTAAGTTTGACGTTCTTGTTAATGTTTATGGTGGTGGATTCACTGGACAGGCTGGTGCAATCAGACATGGTATCTCAAGAGCACTTTTAGAAGTTGACTCTGAGGCATATCGTCCAGCTTTAAAGAAAGCAGGATTCTTAACAAGAGATCCAAGAATGAAAGAGAGAAAGAAGTACGGTCTCAAAGCTGCGAGACGTGCACCACAGTTCTCAAAGAGATAATCAGTCGCGAACTTACTTTTTTATCAAAAACAACGAAAAGCCTCGTAAACATTGCGTTTTCGAGGTTTTCTTTTTGCCTGAAAAACGTGCTGAGAACTGCTCAAAAACTGACGGTAGCACCCATACAGCACCCACTAATATATTAAGCGTAAAGCCTCAAAAAGCACTATCCCTCATAAGACTGTTTATAAGTCTTATGAGGGATTTTCTTGTGGAGCTGAAATATTC
Organism: Lachnospiraceae bacterium; assembly: GCA_024691145.1. Lineage (GTDB taxonomy): Bacteria > Bacillota > Clostridia > Lachnospirales > Lachnospiraceae > JAILNW01. Next base: position 166 of record JAILNW010000390.1, on the reverse strand, counting down.
AGTTATGAAAGCGGGCGATTTAAGCTTGCTGCCAGCAGAAGCTTTTTCTGCTGGCAGAGGATGAAACAGATCATGGGTAGCAAGCTCATAGCCCTGCACAGCGGTGAAACAGTCATATAACAAGAATTCCGTGAGCGAAAACAACTCACGGAATTATTTATCATGA
>JAILNW010000329.1 GCA_024691145.1 Lachnospiraceae bacterium | reverse complement strand
TAATTACTCATATATTTTTTATATTCAATGGTATTTACAATTAACAAAATACACATCATTACAACTCCCACAGCAAGATATATAAGCATATATTTTTTTATTACAGTTTTATTCATCAATCCTATATCCAACACCTTTCACAGTAATTATAACATCTTTTCCAATTTTATCCCTTATTCTGTTAAGATATACTGTTATTGAATGATCGTATACATCGTTGCCTGTCCATTCCCAGATTTTATCTATAAGGGTGTTTCTGCTTACCACTTTACCGATGTTCAGGAATAACAGGTTTACTAGTTTAAGTTCTAAAGGTGTCAGTTCCACAACCTTGCCTTCTTTATATACAATCATCTTCTCCGCATCATATTCAACATCTTTTATCTTTATGGTGCTATCTTTACTGTTACGCATAATAATTCTGTTAACCCTTGCGATAAGTTCCTTTGTACTAAATGGCTTTGTAACATAATCATCTGCACCTATCTCAAATCCGTTAACAATATCATCTTCATCATCCTTTGCAGTAAGGAAAATAGTTGGAATATTAAGCTCTTTTATAACTTCTTTATACAACTGAAAACCATTGCCGTCTGGCAATGTAACATCCAGTACTATAACATCTATATCTTTCTCTTTACCTAGAAGTTCTTTAGCATCTTTTACATTTGTTGCGTGAATAAAGTCGTAATTGTTGCTTTGAAATGAATATGCAAGTCCGTGAATTATTGAAGCATTGTCTTCTATTAGTAGTAATTTCATCTATCATCATCCTTAAAATCTATTAATATACATATTTTACCATATAATAATAAAAACGTAAACACAATGATAAAAAAAGAGAGGTAATTACTTACCTCTCAATATGTACTATCTTCCGCAGCACTGTTTGTACTTCTTGCCACTTCCGCATGGACATGGCTCATTACGTCCAATCTTCTTCTCGGCTCTTACAAATGTAGTCGAGCTCTTCTGCTCCTTATAAAGTTCTTTTCTTCTTTCTTCTGAAAGAACATTATTCCACTGATCAAGGCTGTATAGCCACTGTGCATTAGCAGCTACCATGTTCTTAAAAAGTTTTTCTCTGTCATAATCAAGATTAACAACTGTCTCCTCTGTCATAGTATCAGTAGGATTAGCCTCTTTAAGGCTGTCATTAATACCATCTAAGAAACCTATAAAATATTTTAATTCAAGTCCGTACTTTTCAGCAAGTTCCTTTACAGTTCCACTAATATGTGCGTCTGGTGCTTCAAGAAGCTTCTCATAGATACTCTTCTCCATCTCAAAGTAATTAAGCCAGAAAGCCTGTCCCTCTTTTGTATTAGTACTGAACTGAGATGCATAAGCTCTCCATCTTTGAAGCAAAGTCATTTCATTTTTCTCTTCCATCATATATCCATCCTTTATAAAAATTAATTATTTATTTCTTATGTCAACTATGTTATTATACCACAACTTATACCTATTTTTCAACCATAATCGAACAGGAACTTTTTTATTCAATAAAGTTTGATATCAATGTTCCTGCCTGCACATATCGGCAGTCATTTATACAATTATAAACTTCATTTACGATTTTTACATTATTTTCACTAATATCATACTGTATAAGTTTTTTAATTACTTCCTCAGCAATATCATAGTCAAACTCATCAATAAGGCTCTTTATATAACTAAGTTTTTTAAGAACTTCTACATCTTCAATTGCTATTCCGTTCTTTTTTCTTTCCTTTTCACTTTTAAGATTATTTTCTTCTATGTACTGTCCCATAATAGCATGAATCTGTTCCATTTCCGAAGAAAAAACTGCAAATTTTTTGTGTATGTAATCAAGGATTTCTTCTTTATTATCGTCATTAGTATATTTTCTTCCCTTGATTTCTATTTCATATGCCATATCTGCCATTTCACTTAATCCAATAAATTTGGCATTTGATTTGAAGGCATGGATTGCAATTGCAAAATCAGGAACATCATTAATTTCAAGCAGTTCATTCATGTGTTTCATTTTTTCTTCATAAGAATCATAAAATGAAACAAACATCTCATAGTAATTCTCTATTATCGAGCTAAAATACTCTTTAACAACCCTGATATGTTTTCCTTTTTCTGCAAAATGTTCTTCAATACGTTTTATTTCTGTGTTTACAGTACTTTCATCAATTTCATCAGCATCATAAAATTCTATCTTGTCCTCAAAGAATTTTATAAGGGTTTCTTCTATTTTTTCAGTAGACACAGGTTTTGAAATATATCCGTCAAATCCAGCCTCATAATACATATCGCTTGCTCCGCTTAAGGCATTTGCAGTCATTGCAACAACAATACTATTAAAGCCCTCAATCTTTTTGTAAAGATTAAGTGTATCTATACCGTCAAGTTCAGGCATCATGTGATCAAGCAGTATCATATCATAATGCTTTTCCTTTACCATATCAAGACTCTTTCTTCCGCTAAGGGCCACATCCATCTTAAGTTTGTAAGGTTTAAGCATACCCTCTGCAACCTTAAGATTCATTTCGTTATCATCAACAATAAGTACATTTATATCCTTTAATATAAATCTTCTTTGTCTCACAACAGAAACTTCTTTAGCCTCTGAATTACGTCTGTCCTCATATGTCATTCCAATTCCTACAGCCTTTTGTGGCAGATAGAATGTAAATGTAGAGCCTTCACCATAAACGCTCTTAACTTCTATGCTTCCTTTCATAAGATCAAGAGTTCTCTTACATATTGCAAGACCGAGACCCGTTCCTTCAATATTTCTGTTTTGTATTATGTTAACACGCTGGAAGCTGTCAAATAATTTATCTATATCTTCACTTTTAATTCCACAGCCTGTATCAATAATATCACATTTTAACATGATAAAACCATCATCCATTTTTTCGTATGAAACCTTTAATGTAACATTCCCCTGTGTTGTAAACTTGGCAGCATTATTTAAGAGATTAATAAGAAGCTGTCTTACTCGTATCTCATCTCCTAAAAGAACATCTGGCAAATCCTTCGCAATATCAAGTACAAGAGAATTTTTCTTTTCAATCATTTTAAATCTTATAAGATTACATACATCCCTTATAACTTCATATATACTGTAAGGGTTATTAACTATGGTCATATTACCTGATTCAATCTTTGAAAAATCAAGTATATCATTTATTATGGACAACAGGTTATTGCCAGCCATATGTATGTCTGATGCGTTGCTTCTTACATATTCCGATATATCTTCTTCTCGTAAAATAAGTTCACTCATACCTATAATTGCATTCATTGGTGTTCTTATTTCATGGCTCATATTTGCAAGAAATATACTTTTCGCCTTATTAGCTCTTTCCAGTTCCTTCTGTGTAATATACCTTCTCTGGGCATCTACAAACTCAGATACAACTGTCTGAATTGTTGTAAACTGCTCATCACTTATCATATTATTTTCTTCTTTAAAGTTATCACGCATCTTTGTATACGCAAGGAATATACTTGATATTTCCATATTTCTTATTATTGGAATACCTACAATTGCAACAACATTATCCTTACCATACAGTTTTGATAATGTATTATATTTCTTATAAAGGGTACTTATTCTGTTTACCCTGAAGGCTGAATGGTTGTTTTCAAAAAATTCAACAATCTCATCTATATTATATTCAACATTTTCATCAGCATATGGAGCATACCATCTGTCATCCATTTTTTCAAGATAAAATACTCCGTCCAATGAAAAATAGTTTTTCATTGTATCCATTGCTGTATTAATAAATCTATTTAAATCTTCGTATGACTCATTCAGTACTTCCTGCCACGAAGAAATATATCTGCTGTAACTTATTTTTTCACATAACTGCAGCTCAATCTTCTCATATTTCGATAAATCAAGAATCTGGTTAAGTTTAAGACCTTCCAGTTTAAACTTATTATCAAACTGCTCGTATCTTGTATTATAAAGCATTGATTTTATTCTTGCTATTCTCTTTTTAAGATTCTTTGTTTCACAATAAGCTATTCCTGCTTCAGCTATCTCTCTGGCTTTATCCATCTGATTTGTTTTTAAATACAAATCAAGTGCCTCTATTACAAAAAGAGGTCTAAGGTAAAACTGCTGGGCAGCCAGTACCCCAAGACAGCCTTCGGCATTATTAAGAGCTTCTGCAGCCTGATCATAATCTTTATTTTTCTTTGCAAGCATGCCTTTAACAAGATAATAGAAGAAAAGGGAATCTTCCCACCATGCCTTTGGCTTTCCATTTAAAACATGGGCAAATATTCTTTCTCCTTTATCCAGATATATGTACGAATTATGTATACCACCTGAATAACAGTAACACATTGCTATCATTACATATACTTTGGCAATATTGCATATTCTAATTCTCATTGAATTTTTATTCTCTATAACAGCTGCAACAACAAGAAGATAATCTGTGGCATATTTATAATTTTCAGCACATATAAAGTTAACAGCCATATTGTAGAGTATTTCAGCCATATCATCAGTTCTGTATTTATTGATGATTTCATCCTTTGTTATACCATTCATTGATGCACTTGTGTTAATTGCATTTTTTAATCTCTCATTATAGTCCTTGTTGTAAACACTTGCAAGGGCATAATTACTGTATTTATGTGCCTTTTCATATTCCTCAGTAGTTGTATAATTATAGGCAATACTTTTATAAAGATCAATATCAATTTCTTTTCCCTGACTTTTTAAAAGTTCTATATGCTCCTTTTGAAGTCTCTGTGCCACACTCATACAATTCTTTGAAGCATAAAGAAATTCTCTTTTTGAATATGCCGAATATATAAACCTGTAATTATCAACTTTTTTTGCAATCTCAATTGCCTTATAGAAAAATGGGCATTCATAATTCCCCTTTCCTATTTCTGCAATAAGATCTCCATCAGTTTCCAAAGCATAAACATAAATATTCATAAGAAAATTAGTATAATTATGTTCCTTTAACTGTTCAACAAATCTTTCTGTAACTACCTCATCTAATTTGCAGTAAACAACATCATCAAAGTTTTTAAAGTATATAATACATCTTAATATATCCGTTCTTAATTTGATTTCCTCACTGCCAATTTTTTCAGACAATTCCATGCACTTCTTCTGGTGAAGCTGTGCAATCTTTTTATGATTCAGAGAATGCTGTGCCACACATGCCCAGTAATGGTATTCGTATTCCACCTCAATTTCTTCAGAAATATTGGAATTATGAAGTTCTTCAAGAATTATAATAGCCATATTATAATTTCCTACAAAGATATCCACATTTACCATTAATTTTAACAGTTTTATCCACTGGGCATACTCAACAACAATTTTTTCAAACTTGATTTTATCATATATTGCATTGAGGTAATAAAATGCCTGTTCATAAGCAACCATGCTTACCATATCACTTATGCCTTTCATATATTCTTCTATTTTATCAATATCCGGCACAAATGATTCATTATTGTCATTTACTATATCATCTTTATATATATCTGCATCAAACAAGAGATTCTTGCTTTTAACACTTTTTATTAATTCCTCCCATTCAAATGCCATATATCCATTAACAGAATATGTTTCATTATATCCCCCAATAATTATAATATTTTCCGTATTGCCATATTCCAGTATGGTTTCCAGCATTTTTATTGTTGTAATACATGAATCATGCAGATTGTTAAGTATAAATATAAGCTTGTTTGTAACGGAAATATATATAAGACAATTGATTATAGATTCAATAAATCTCTTTTCATCATATGCACGTTCAATAAGAAGAGGCATCTCATTTCTTACTGCCTCTTTATCTCTTATGTAAGTAACAAAAACATCTTGTAGCAATGGATATACATTAGAATTAGATACATAGTGCTCAACTGATATATTGCTGTAATATTTATAATAAATGTCCCTTATCCAGTCCATAAAAGGCTCGTAGGCCTTCTTCTGTGTTTTTACATCATACTTATGATAAAGGAAAATAACATCTTTATTATCCTTTACCATATTGTATACTTCATCTTTATCTATTTCAAACT
>JAILNW010000325.1 GCA_024691145.1 Lachnospiraceae bacterium | reverse complement strand
CTCATAATAGCTGACTTTTAAATCTCGCTTAAAAATACCGTCTTTCCCAGACATATTTACAAACAAATAAAGTTGTTTTCCATCGATTACTTCAGCCTTCAGAAAATCACCATTTATAAATGATGTATTGTTTACTACCTCTGTCACATATTCTCCATCAGAACTTGTCTTAACACCAGAAGAAACATTATTATCTTTCTTTCCGCATCCAACGAACAACAACAGGCACAAACCTGCTATATATAAATATTTCTTACATAACTTATCCTTAACCATATCAAACCTCTTGCTTATTGTAAGCTACGCATTCTATTGTTGTAAGTCCAACGATTAATGCGGCAATAATACCAACATACTTTAACTCAATCTTATTAGCCACATCCATGAAGCTTGAAAACATAGCTGATAACCAATACTGACTATAATTAGTTTGTTTGAAAAGATCTGCTAATGCTAATATTGTTGGGATCATTGTTGTACATACACACACTATTGCAACAGATATTCCTGAACTTCTTGTAAGAATTGCAATAAGCAAAGTAAATAATACATATGTCGTAACAGCAGCAATAACTGATATAACAATCCTTGCAACATATACAGCCACACTTTCTCCAATGTCGCCATAACCATAACGAATAGTTAAAGGTAAAGTATAGCAGACAAAACTAACTACAGGAAAAATCAAGGATACCAATATTATAGAAAATAATCTTCCAAAGTAAATCGATGTTCTTGTCATTCCACGATATATATATTGTCTGGCTGTTCCATCATTATAATCTGAAGCAAAAACAATTGCTGCAAATATACCAACATACATAAATATATCTGAAACAATAGAATCTATTGTCTGGATTCCATTATATTCAATTTTATCATACACCATTATAACTGTCGCAGAGGTAATATTTAAAAACGCTATTAGTAAAGCTATTACCTTCAAACTCTTTGATTTCATTAATTTATATAATTCTGCTTTCATGAAATTACCCATTATTTAACACCCCCTGATATTTCTACAAAGTAATCTTCCAGATCCTGTCCCTTAATTGTTATTGTGCTGGCATAAATATTCTTTAATGCCAATGTTTTATTTAATAATGATTCCTCATAAACTCCCTGCGGTACTATGATTTCATTATCTATTACTTCAATACCCTCGATATTAAGCTCAGATGCAAGAATATTAGCTGCCTCCTGGGTATTATCCACCTTTATCTCCACATATCTTCTGCAAAGGGTATCCAATTTATCAGCAGAAAACTCCTGAATAAGCTTGCCATTATTAATCATTCCATAATGAGTTGCAATCTTTTCAAGTTCTCCTAATATATGACTTGATATAAGGATAGTTATGTTTTTCTCATTTTTAAGTTTTAAGATAATATCTCTTATTTCCTTAATACCTGTTGGATCAAGACCATTGATTGGCTCATCAAGAATTAAAAATTCTGGGTTACCAACAAGTGACACTGCTATTGCAAGTCTCTGCTTCATACCTAATGAATAATGCTTAGTCTTCTTCTTATCATAAGGATCAAGTCCAACTAATCTTATCAATTCTTCGATATTGCTATTATCCTTAACCCCCATCATTTTGTTATAATATAACAAATTCTGATATCCTGTCATATTTCCATAAAATGCTGGATTCTCTATTACACAGCCAATCTTTTTTCTGCCCGAATTAATGTTGTCATTTTCAAACAATCTAATGTCTCCACCTGTAGGAAATGCTAGACCTGCTATCATTCTCATAATAGTTGTCTTTCCTGCACCATTCTTACCAATAAGACCATATATGCTCCCCTTCTCAATATTCAGATTGACATCGTCAACTACTTTTTTTCTTCCGTATACCTTATTCAATGATTTTGTTTCTAAAACCATCTCCATAATATGTATCCCCCTTCTTTGATTATTGTTTTTCTTTAAAACTGTTATCATTATATCATAATTCTATATTTATATCCACACTATACATACTTTTCTAATATACTTTTAATCTTCTGTCTTAATCTTTTCTCTCCATTCATAAAGCAAAGTTTCAAGTCCATTATAACTTTCTATCTCATTAACCCTATCTCTTAATCTTGCAGAAGAAGGGTAACCAGTTGTATACCAGGCTACATGCTTTCTCATCTCTCTTATGCCTATGTATTCTCCCTTAAACTCAACCTGCATAGAGGCATGTCTAAGTATCATAACTATAACTTCATCAATGTCAGGCTTTTCTATTGTTATTCCTTTATCCATATATTCAAGAACCTGTCTGAATATATAAGGATTGCCCCTTGCACCTCTTGCAATCATTACTCCATCACAGCCTGTTTCCCTCATCATATTAACAGCATCCACAGGGGTGTTAACATCTCCATTACCTATTACAGGTATACTTACTGCTTCCTTAACCTGTCTTATAACATCCCAGTCTGCCTTTCCACTGTAATACTGAAGTCTGCTTCTTGGGTGAACTGCAATTGCTGAAGCGCCATTATCCTCTGCAATCTTTGCAATTTCCACAGCATTAAGCTTGTCTTCCTTAAAGCACTTTCTGATTTTAATTGTAACAGGCTTTTTTATACTTTTTGTAATCTCTTTTACAATCTGTCCTATAAGCTTCGGTTTATCCATAAGGGCAGAACCCTCACCATTATTAACAACCTTAGGCACAGGGCAGCCCATATTTATATCCAGTATATCAAAGTTTCTGCCTTCTATTTTTTGAGCCATTTCGGAAAGTATTGCAGGGTCATTACCAAAAAGCTGTAAAGAAACAGGTCTTTCTTTTTCATTTACCTCTAAAAGAGGTATTGTATTTCTGTTGTTATACATTATGCCTTTAGCACTAACCATCTCCGTATATATAAGTCCTGCTCCCTGTTCTTTACATAACATACGAAATGGCAGGTCTGTAACCCCTGCCATTGGTCCAAGCACCAAAGGATTCTCTATACAAACACTGCCTATATTAAATCCTTTAATCATAATCAATATCCTTTACTTTCTGTTCTTATTCTTGTTATAAATAAGTCTTAATCCATGAAGAGTAAGAGTAGCATCATATACATCAATCTTATCAGTTGCTTCAGAAATAATCTTTCCAAGTCCTCCTGTTGCAACTACCTTAACAGTCTCAGCACCATACTCCTCTTTAATTCGGTCAATTATATACTCTGTCTGGCCTATATATCCATAAATAAGACCTGCCTGCATACTTGTTATTGTATCCTTTGCAAGTATTGAATCCGGCTTCTTTATCTCTATTTCAGGAAGCTTTGCTGCATCATTCCAAAGAGCCTTAGCCGAGCTTCTGATACCAGGACTTGTTACTGCCGCAACAAACTCACCCTTGCCTGTAATAAGGTCATATGTTGTAGCTGTACCAAAATCAATAACTATAACAGGTCCCCCATACATCTCATATGCTGCAACAGCATCAACAATTCTGTCAGCACCTAACTCTCTAGGGTTTGTTGTCTGAATTGTAATACCCGTCTTAATTCCAACTCCTACAATTATAGGGGTACGACCTATATATTTTATAATACCGCTTGTAAATGAATGCATAATGTTTGGAACAACAGAAGAAATAATAACAGCTTCAATATCACTTACTTCGATATTCTTTGCTTTAAGCAAATTTATTAAAAATATACCATATTCATCTGATGTTCTCATGGTTTTTGTTGTTATTCTAAAACTTTCAATTAACTTTTCTCCATCAAAAACCCCTAATGTAATATTAGTATTACCTACATCTGCAACAAAAATCAACTTCCCCATTCCTTTCTTTTTATAATTTAAAAGAAAACACTAAAATAAGTTTCCAATGCTTCTAAAAGTTCTGCTTTTTCCTGCTGTAACTGCTTAATCTTAAGAACACTTCCTATCTCATCAAAAAGCAAATCACCCTCATCAGCAGATACTTTAAAATTTAGGCTGCCATCTTCATCAAAAACTAACTCAAGAATACCACCAATATCCTCTGTATATAAAACACACATGATTTTTAGTTCATCTTTAACCTGCTGTGGCAGTCCTTCAAAATCTTCATTAAGATAGTATTTTTTATCATATGAACTTGATGCACATAAAACAATATCTTCCTGATACATAATCTTATCCTTCCTGTCATAGTTAAGGGAGAATCCTACAAATGATTCTCCCTTATTATCTTATGCTTATTTTCTTTCATCCATAGAAACATACTCAACATGCTTTGCAATACTCTTATATGCAGGTCTTATAATCTTGCCCTCGTTAATTAATTCCTCTAATCTGTGGGCACTCCAGCCTGCAATTCTTGCAATTGCAAAAATTGGTGTATATAACTCTGTTGGCAATTCTAACATACTATAAACAAATCCACTGTAAAAATCAACATTGGCACTGACACCTTTGTATATCTTTCTTTCCTGTCCAATAACTTCCGGTGCAAGCCTTTCTACTAACGAATAAAGCTTAAACTCTTTTTCCTTATGTTTTTCTACAGATAACTGTTCAACAAATCCCTTGAACACCTTCGCTCTTGGATCTGAGATAGAATAAACAGCATGTCCCATACCGTAGATAAGTCCCTTTTTATCAAACTCTTCTTTTCTGAGAATTCTAAGAAGATAATCCTTAACCTCTTCCTCATCTTCCCAGTTTTTAACCTTGCTCATCATATCTTCGAACATCTTGACAACCTTTATGTTAGCACCTCCATGCTTAGGTCCCTTAAGAGAACCAAGTGAAGCTGCTATAGCTGAGTATGTATCTGTTCCTGAAGAAGTAACAACATGTGTTGTAAATGTTGAGTTGTTACCGCCCCCATGCTCTGCATGAAGTACAAGTGCAAGATCAAGAAGCTCTGCTTCTAACTTTGTAAACTTTCCATCTGGTCTTAAAGTATATAATATATTCTCAGCAATAGAATACTCTTTTACTGGCGGATGAATAATAAGGCTGTTGCCAAAATGATAATGTGAATATGCCTGATATCCGTAAACAGATATAAGCGGTACTCTTGCAATAAGATGCATACATTGATTCAGTACATTATCAATGCTTGTATTATCAGGATCATCATCATATGAATACAAAGCAAGGACGCTTCTTGCAAGTGCATTCATCATATCTGAGCTAGGAGCCTTCATAATAATATCTCTTACAAAGAAAGGTGGAAGTTCTCTGTATTCTGCAAGTATATTGCGAAACTGCTCTAATTCCTCTTTGTTAGGCAATTCACTGAACAAAAGAAGATATATAGTTTCCTCAAATCCAAGACGTCCTTCCTTTATAAATCCATTAACAAGATCCTCAACATCAATCCCCTGATAGTAAAGCTTTCCTTCACAAGGAACCACATCAGCATCTACAATAGTATAGGAGCGAATCTCCGAAATCTCAGTAAGTCCTGTAAGAACTCCCTTACCACTAATGTCTCTAAGACCTCTTTTTACCTCATACTTCTTGTATAACTCCTGATCAATCTTACTGTTATCAAGGCACTTCTTAGCAAGGTCATCAATACCGGCATGCTTCATATTTATTGTATACTCATTTATCATCTATTCACTACCTTTCAATTCATATTATACAAACAGTGCTTCAAACTCCTCTCTTGTAATACGCTCTTTTTCAATAAGGAGTTTAGCACACTCATGAAGAACATTCTCATTCTCCATAATAATGCTCTTAGCCTGTTTATAGCAGTCATCTATAATATCTTTAACTTCTTTATCTATAATTGATGCAACATTCTCACTGTATCCCTTTGACTGTGCAAAGTCTCTTCCAATAAGAACTTCATCATCACTCTCATAGTTAACCATACCCAAAGTTTCAGAGAAACCAAATCTGGTTACCATGGCTCTTGCTGTCTTAGTTGCAACCTTAATATCCTGTGATGCTCCTGTTGTAACATCTTCAAATATAAGTTCCTCAGCAACTCTTCCCCCAAGGCTTACAATAATATCCTGTAACATCTTGTTACGAGTGTTAAACATCTCATCCTTCTCTGGAAGTGGCATAGTATAACCTGCAGCTCCATTGCCTGTAGGAATAATAGATACTGTATATACAGGTCCTACATCAGGAAGCTTGTGGAAAAGAATTGCATGACCTGCCTCGTGGTAAGCTGTAATTCTCTTTTCCTTCTCAGATATAACTCGGCTCTTCTTCTCAACACCGATTCCAATCTTAATAAATGACTTAACTATATCTTCTCTTATTATGAACTTTCTTTCAAACTTAGCTGCTCTTATGGCTGCTTCATTCATAAGATGTTCAAGATCAGCACCTGTAAATCCTGCTGTAGTCTGTGCAATCTCTTTAAGATTAACATCTTCAGCAAGTGGTTTGTTCTTTGCATGAACATTAAGAATCTCTTCTCTTCCCTTAACATCTGGTGCTCCAACAACAACCTTTCTGTCAAATCTTCCTGGTCTTAAAATAGCAGGATCAAGAATATCAACACGGTTAGTTGCTGCCATAACTATAATACCTTCATTAACACCAAAACCATCCATCTCAACAAGTAACTGGTTAAGTGTCTGCTCTCTTTCATCATGTCCGCCACCAAGACCGCTGCCTCTTTTTCTTGCTACAGCATCTATCTCATCAATAAATATAATACAAGGCGTGTTCTTCTTGGCATCCTGGAATAAATCTCTTACTCTTGATGCACCAACACCAACGAACATCTCAACGAAGTCTGAACCTGAAATACTGAAAAATGGTACTCCTGCTTCACCTGCAACAGCTTTGGCAAGCAATGTCTTACCTGTTCCCGGAGGTCCCTCAAGAAGAACACCTTTAGGAATTCTTGCTCCAACCTCAGTAAACTTTTCAGGATTCTTAAGAAAATTAACAATCTCCTCAAGTTCTTCTTTTTCTTCATGTAAACCAGCAACCTGGTCAAAATTAGTCTCATTATCCTTGTCAGTAGTCATTCTGGCTCTGCTCTTTCCAAAATTCATAACTTTGGAATTGCCTCCGCCTGCCGCTCCTGCCATCCTGTTAGAAAAAATCACAAATAAAATAATTACAAATACAAGCATAAATACATATGGAAGCACAGTTCCTAATACGCTTTCACCTGCAACATCTGCAAGTTCGTAATCCTTAAATCCCTCTTCGTCAAGCATATTAACAACATCCTTAACATCAGGAACATTAATACTCTTCTTTTTATTGCTGCCTTCAAACACAATATTAATAGTACCTGTTGGCACCTCTTTATTCTGTTCAATCTCAACATAAGAAATGATACGAGTATCATCACTATTGGCATCCTCTTTAGATTCATCCTTCTTTGAATCATCTGCCTTGCTGGCAACTGTTGCCTTTACATCCTTTACAAAATCTGAATACCCATATATAGTTTTTTCCTTTAATCCTAAGTCACCGCCATTACTTAATAAAGCTAACGCAATAAGAACAAAAACCACCAGGAAAAAACCAAGCCCGTTCATGTACGTTTTCATAAAATCCTCCATTCTTACCAAATAACTTCAATATAAATTTAGTTTGTTATATGAAGCATCTACAACTCCAAAGCTCCAATATACGGCAGGTTCCTATACTTTTGTGCATAATCCATGCCATAGCCTACCACAAATTTATCTTCAATAACAAATCCAACATAATCTACCTTAAGAATACAGCCACTAACTCTTCTGTCGGGCTTATCTAGTAATGTACATATCTTTAGTTTTTTAGGCCGTCTAGCTTTAAGTAAATCAGTAAGATATGATAATGTCCTTCCGGAGTCTATAATATCTTCTACAATTATAACATTTTTTCCCTCAATGTCTTCATCAAGGTCCTTAATAATTCTGACTCTTCCTGAACTCTCTGTCTTATCCCCATAACTCGATACAGACATAAAATCAATAGTAACAGGCATAGTCAGATGCTGTGAAATATCACACATAATATAAATCGAGCCCTTAAGAATACATACAAGTATGACTTCTTCATCCTTGAACTCTTCATTAATCAAAGAAGCAATCTCTTCAAGTCTTTTATTAATGTCTTCCTTGGATATCATCAAGTTTACTTTCTCCACAATAACTACCTCATTCCTCGAATCTTACACTTACTTCAAGAACACGTTCTGTATTCTCAGTAACTCTGTAGGCCTCACTTGTTCTGTGTCCTAAAATCCACATAACATGGTTTCCATCAGTAATAAGTGGTATGGTCTTCCTAACATCTCTTTTTATCTTATTATTCTTATAATAATCATCTAACTTCTTAGTATTGCCACTGGTATTAAATACAAAATAATCCTCTGGCTTCTGATTACGTATACTTATAACATTGTATATTTTATCACAATCAAACCATTTAGTATAGTTATTTTTCGGAATTAATTCATTTTTTTTCAACTTTTTCACCGAAAAAGAAATATTCATGCCAGCATGAGGTAGATAATAACTCTTATCATAGGAAATAATTTCATTAAAATTGCCTTCTTTATCTGGATA
>JAILNW010000323.1 GCA_024691145.1 Lachnospiraceae bacterium | reverse complement strand
TATTATTTATTCCAAAAAGAATCAGCATAAGAAGACCTTCTGCTGCAATTGAAAATCCATATCCTAAAGATATAAACCAGACATATTTCTTAAAACCAATGGCACTTACAACCATTGCCGTTACAAATAATAATAAAACATAAAATGAAAATACCATAAAAATTCTCCTTACTTCCAAAAATCCAATTTTTTTCTATCCTCTCATTATATCCCTTAAAATATTATAACTCTCTTCAGTAGGCATAATAGATCTTATATCCATTTTGCTAATAATAACACCATATTTTTCTGGCCATGTTTTATTCAAATCTCTTTGCACCATGTTAGAAAAATCACGTGAATTCCCTTGTAATTTAGAAACAGATGTCTTTTCTGCTTCCATACTTTTAATGGCTGCAGTCATATTTTCAACGATTTCACTTCTTAAATCTCCACTGATAGCCTCAAGTCCGCCACACTTCATTACAATTTCAGCTTTCTCTGTAGTAACATGTGCACATCCAGTATATTTTAATTCAATAACTACCTCTTTTCCATTACACTCTGTAGTGAATGGAATAGGCTCTTTGGATCCATAGTTAACTGTTAATTCCGTTAATTCCTTTTCAGGTTCCTTTGGTTGCTCATTCTGAACCTTTTCAGGAGCCACTTCTTTCTTTTTATCTTCTGTTGCAGCTGCCAAACCATCTAATAACTTATCAAAAAATCCCATATATATATTCTCCTTTCAGTTTTTAAAATATATTTAAACAATTACTATTATACTTTAATTGTCAAATTTAGTAAAGAAATAAAACTGCAACTACTTAATGTAATTGCAGTTTTTGCTGATTAATTATTTAGCTTAAAGTTACTTAAATCCTCACTGATTTTTTCAGAATATCCCTTCAATCTGCTAGAAACATCCGAAAGAATACCTGTTTCTTCAGCAAGTAAACTACTATCCTTAACAATTACCCCACTTAAAGACAAAATTCTATTAACTGTTGCCGCCTGTTCCTGTGTAGTAGCCGCATTATTAACTGCTACATCATTAATATGCACTATACCATCAGTAATTTCAGAAATTGCATTCGTAGCCTTTGTAATATCAGTAAGAATAGTATCAAATGACTCATTAGAACGTTCTACTCCTGAAAGGCATTCCTCCATATCATTAATGCAATCTTTAGCCTTTTTGCTTATATCTTCAATGTTTTCTGTAATTGTTCCAACTAATGTACTAATATGTTCTGCTGCCGTTGATGACTGACTAGCCAGTGTTCCAACTTCTGTGGCTACTACAGCAAATCCTTTACCCATTTCTCCTGCCCTTGCCGCCTCTATGGAGGCATTAAGTGATAAAAGATTTGTCTGAGAAGCAATATCTCCTATTGTGTCTGTAATTCCCCTGATTTCTTCCGCAGTTAATGCTGTTGTATTTATGATTTCCATCAAATCATTCATTGTTTTATTTAAAGTCTTAACACTAACTGTCATACCATCCATTTCACTTCTACCATGCTCAGAAGATTTAACTGTCTGTGAACACAGTGTCTTTACATTTTCTGAATTGCTTGTTAGGTTCGAAGACACATTTGCCAGTTCTGTTGCGGCATACGATACATCTTCAATTGACTTGTTTAATTCACTTAGGTACTGATTAAGTTTCTCTATCGATTCATTTTGAGAATTATTAGATTCACTTAATCCATCTGCAATAGTCGAACACTGCTGTGCTCTGTCATTCATGTCAGCAGAAATTTTAGTCAAGTTAAGCAACATATCTTTCATTCTATTTATATATCCATTTAAGCATTCGCACAAAGTAGTAATCTCATTATTGCCCTTTGGAACTATATCTGTAGTAAAATCACCATCTGACAGTCCACGTATTTTATCAGATACAACTGAAACAGGATTAAGGTATTTACTAATTACAAAGTACAAACTTGCACCTAATAGTAAAAGCAACAATAAGGCTATAATAATGTTCAGTTTAATAGTAGAGTTCAATCGTTCTCTAACATAACTATATGGCGTTGCACTGGCAACAACCCAAGAAGTACCAGTTACATTTGTCGCAACAAAAAACTGTGTATCAGCATCTGTCTTGGTTTTAATTACCTTTGACTCACTAAGATTCTCACTTAAATCTAATGACGTATAAACTGAATCTAGTCCTTTTATAATTTCATCGCTGCTTTCAGAAATATTGGTTCCAATAACGTCTTGATTAGTACTTAATAAAATATCTCCTGTATCTTTGTTTATTATATATATTTTTGTATCATCTGAGCAGGACTGAAAGTTCTGCATTCTTTCACTCATCTTATCAAAATTAATATCACTACTTAAAACAACCTTGTCCTTTAACAATATGGAACAGGCAAGGCATGTCTTACCAGTTGATGCATCCACATATGGTTCTGAAGTAAATAACTTCCCTTTCGATGCTATTGCACCAGTATACCATTCTCTTGATGTAAAATCAAATGTTTCATCAGGTATCCATCCTGATCCATCAAGAAAAGTCATATCATTCTCATATGCCACATAAACATCCTGGGAATCAGGATCTGCCTCCGTCAATTTAAGCAAAAGAGTTCTTGCCTCATCATAGTCCATCTCTGGGGCATTCCTCCAAATATCTGCAGTTTGCTGTACTCTGGTTTGTATCATTCTCCACCAGCTATAAATTTCACTAGAATAATTAATTGATTCTCTAGCTAACAATGATTCTGTAAGTTCCTGTTCCTGCTTTTCCTGTTGATTTATAATCGCACCAGTAAGTATACTTATAACTATAGCTACTGATATCAACACTCTCAGGATAAGGATTTGCTTTAATGATTTCCTCTTTCTAGCCATATTTCCTCCTACATGATTATGTTATAGTAATAGTAATATTAATATAAAAATGTAATGTTATAAAAATGTTATAATCATATTATATCACATAAATATAATCTTGTGGAAAAAATTGTTATATTTTGGAAATTTCATGCTATATAAACTTGCAAAACTCTATTATTTCTTCTTTCCTGCTTTCCAAATCTTCCTTATACTCCACAGAGCAGAGTCCAAGTCTGTTGCATCTTTCTATCTCCATATGTCCATAGAAATGTTCTATACTTTTTATAATTCTCTCACATTCCCTCATATTAGGACCAGTTCTAAGTGCAATTGCATATCCTTTCTTTCCACCACTAATAGATGCATGTGGCTCATGTGTATTACACCATTTCTTACAGGACTACAATTAATTATGAAAGCGTTCATTAACATACCTCCGTATCTATTCTCTAGTCAAAACCATACATTCATCAGAATCTGTAAATCCACATGCTTTATAAAGCATTCTTCCAGACTCTGTAGCATCTAAGCTTACCTCCGTAGCGCCTTTCTCCCATGCTAAATCAATGAGCATCATTGTCATCTTACGGCCTATTCCTTGTCTTCTGTACTCTGTATTCGTATAAACATTCATAAGATGAGCACGCTTGCCTGTGGGATGCGAAAATGTTGGCATAATGTAAATAAAACACATGGATGCACATCCTATAATCTTTCCATCCGAAATAGCAAATACAGTTATATGATTTCCATTTAAGAAATACTCTCGGCTTTCTTTTATAAAATCCTCACTAAATACATAATCATCATCAAGATTATTAACAACACGAAGCATCTCTAATCTGCTTTCTATCAGGTCATCAATATCTTCCCTTGTAGCAATTTTGTACTCAACCAAATCCATTTCCCCCTTTTTTCAATTTATTCAAAATCAAATCATTAGTTTTATATAAAGAGTCTTCTCCATCCTCTCCAGTCAGCGCAACATTTAATTTTCAAAAACCTCGCATACTGCTGGCATGCAGAATGCGAGGTCTATAATCTTTTATTTTTTCTTAGCTACAATCAGATACCTATGAGTCGTTCCTGTTATCTTCCCGTTCTTTTCAATCTCTTCCTGTAACTTAAGTAATTGTTCAAAACATTTGTCCACAGAAAATCCTTCAAATTCCCATTCAATAATTCTTGCAAACCACACAAAAGCACCTACATCATAAAATTCAATTGGCTGAAATGATTCCTCTGCACGAATTATCTCAAATCCCGCATTCTCAAAGGCTTTCTTTTGAGCCTCCATGTAAAGATGCGGAAACGGCATTGGCAAATCAGGAAGAACCATTTTTACCAAATCCCTGTCGTTTTTGTCGCCAACCTGTTGTGTTACAAATATACCATCTGTTTTTAAAACTCTGTTGATTTCTACAGGATCAAATGCTCCATGTCGGTTTATCATCATGTCAAATGATTCATCTGAAAATGGAATGTTTGATGGATTGCTGCACTCTCTTAAATCTATTCCTAGAGGAATAAGTTTCTTCTGGCACAGCAAAACATTTGGCGGGTATCCCTCTGTAGCTGATGTCTTGTCATATGGATGATTTAATGTCAGCAGGTACTCACCGCCTCCAGTATCATAATCCAATATGTTCTTATCATCACTTAGATACTCTCTTACAATTGTATCATAATCCCAAGGCACATCTTCCCCTGGTTTATAACGATCACTTATGTATGAAAAATCCCATCCATTTATGTGGGCAATCTCTTCTTCCTGTTTCCATTTGTTTCTTAATTCTTCTTTGTTCATAATCGGCTCATCACCTATAATTCCCCCATTTATCTTATCTACATTAAATATACATCATCTGGCGTTATATGTCCAGTTTTTGTATAGATAATCCAGTCTGTAATTTCTTCAAATGAATATGTTCCAACGTCTCCCGTCTTTATATTAGAAACATAATATGGTTCCTGTGTAAGTTCAGCAACAATAATATCATCCTTTATGTCTTTTAATTCAAACCATATATGTTCTCTCTGAGGTGTTCCGTCATCATTCCAGTATTCTTTATCTGCTATTAATCCAACCTTAACAAGTATCGTGTTGTCCTTATTTTCAAAGCCCTTAACCATATATGGAATTCTCTCAATGGCCAGATTACTCATACGCTCTGTTTCAGCAGAAGAAAACATATACATTGGATTCTTTTCCAGATATGGATCAAACTCCTGAACTGGTGTGTATATTCTATTATCTGCATCATCCTTGTTTTTATACATCATAATTACACAAGTATCTTCACTATGGAATTCGTCTCTGTCTTCTTCAATTCCTAATTTTACATCCTTATAATAATCAAGTGCTTCCTTCCAGTCAACAGCTGTACATACAAGATACATTTCCCCTGACTGTCCAACATAAACAGGTTCTCCTATCTCAATTGGCTCTTCGCTTTCTATCATTCTGATTGCAAAATTCTCAATAATCTTATAATGATCATTATATGTTTCTTTATTAGAGAAAAGTATCTCCAGCTCATACATTCCAAGACGCTTAAGTCCATGAGTATGAAGCCATACCTCATCATCTCCATCACTTACAGCCTGTACTGTAAACAAATATCTTGGAGAAGGCATTATATCTGACTTTGCAGCAAGTGATACCCATTTTCCTGATAAAAGCTTTTCAGAAGGGCAGTCAAGAACTGCAAGAATCTCAGGAAACATGGCATCTATAATTCTTATCTGATCATAAAAGCACCTTGCATTATCTCCTTCAAAGTCCATATTTACACTAATTCCTGCCTCAGCATTATCAATAAGTGCTATCTCTTCCTCTGAAAAAACGTGCTGTGGTCGGAACATGTTAGGAATCTCAACAGCAGTTGGATTAACCTCTATCTGATAATGTAAGTTATCAATCTTTAAATCTACTACAAGTCCTCGCTCATCATCCATACCAGCATTTTCTATTATAATTTTCTCATTGTTTTTCAAGTTTTCCATAAAATAATTAGGACTATTTACATACTTTTCGTCCTTAGGTATTACAATCATATATGATCTTTCTCTCATTCAATACTCTCCTCTACTTTACTTTAAATTTTTTCAAATATTCTTTCTGTTCTTTAGTTATCCTGTTACTTTCTACAGCCTTCTGAATGGTTTTATTATGTGTCCAGGAATCAAGTTTTTTCTCCTGAATATATGGAAGTACTGTTTCATACTGTTTAGCAAGTGCTGTTGCAAAGTACCATGCTTTCATCATGTTAATATAGTATTCCTCTGACTGAACATTTAAAACCATCTCAGGATAATCTTTCTTAAAATCTTCATCTAGGTAATGTTCCATAAGCATGCCTATTGCAAATCTTACTTTATATGTATGTCCTGACTTAATCCAGACTTTTATCTCACAAAGAAGTTCTTCTTTATGTTTCTTAAAAATCTTTGGGGACATCTGGTCACAGGTTGCCCAGTTATCCACAAAAGGCAGAAAGTTATTCAGCTTTTCCACACATTTTCCATAGTCCTTCATACCTGATATAATAAATGCATGAAGCTGGTTTTCATCAAAAAACTCGTGTGGAAGTATTTCTAAAAATGTATCCACATCTTCTCTTTTAGACACTTCCTTAGCCAACGTTCTAAGGGCAGGAGTTCTTACACCTATTACAGAATCAGCATTAATACTTGGTATTAGTTTGGCCTGAAAATCTCTGTATGTAACATCCTGCAGTTTATATAATTCTTCTCTTATATAGTCTGTAATCATACATTATCCATCCTTGGTTTTGATATATATTCTCAATTATAATAGATGACAGGTGATATTGCAAGGTATAATAAGTTACAAATGCAATATTTTATCTGCCTTTGCTGCTATATCCATATCATGAGTTACCATTACCAGGGTCTGATTATACTTTCTTATGCCATCTATTAATAGTTTTAGTACCTTATCCCCTGTTTCACCATCTAAATTTCCGGTTGGCTCGTCAGCCATAATAATACATGGCTTATTTGCCAAAGCCCTTGCAATTGCAACCCTTTGTTTCTGCCCTCCTGATAATTTCTGTGGCAAAACATCCTTTTTATCATATATCTCAAGCATTTTCATTACGTTTTCAATATATTCATTATCTATAATTTCTTTAGATATTTTAACTGGCAAAACCACATTATCCCAAACACTTAATACTGGAATCAGATTAAATTCCTGAAAAACAAAACCAAGTTCCTTCCCTCTGAAATCAGCTAATTCTTTTTCATTTAATTCCATAATATTTTTGCCATTTATAATTATTTCGCCTGAATCAGCTTTGTCTAGTCCGCTAATCATATTAAGAAGTGTGCTTTTACCTGAACCACTTTTGCCAATA
>JAILNW010000309.1 GCA_024691145.1 Lachnospiraceae bacterium | reverse complement strand
ATTTAATAATTCATAATATAATTTTGGAATAATAGTATTTTTCAAAATTTTCTTTCTCCTTAGAATTTATTCTTTATAGCAAAATCTCTAGTTTGCTTTACCAATTCAAGTATTTTTTCCCTTGGTGCATCAGTTTTCTTAATAATTTCTATATTATCTAACACATTTCTCCTCCAAGATATTGTTTCTAAATATTCTTTATTATATCCCTTACTTTTTTGTAAAGCTGTTACAAAAGAATGTGTAGGATCTTCTTTCAATCCAATTGCAGGATTTGATCTTGATAATCCAACTCCTCTTTTTTCAATTTTTCCATTAGCTTCAAGCCATGCATTTTGAAGCAACTCATGACCTGATATACCATCACCAACAGTATTCTTTGTATTAAATTTTGAGTATGGTAAAACATCATACTCTTTAATCTTTTTCGGACACTTATTATGTACCCAAACTTCTACATCAGATACAAAATATGTATGCCAGTCTTCTACCTCAAAGTTGTATGTTGTTGTTGGTTTTACTTCAACTGTTTCAACAAAAGTGATCTCAGCTTCAATACCTTCTGCGGTTTCTACATAGTCCCCAGCCTCTATATCTCCTGCATTCTTAAAGCCATATCCTACAACCCAGAATGGATGTTCTTCTGTGGTTTCTATAAATGTTTCTCCAACTTTTATATGTATTAACTTTTCCTTAGAACTTACAAATGTTTTAAGTACCTTTTTATAGCCGACTTCTCCTGTTATCGGATCTTTCGAAAGAACATAACATAGTCTCCTTCTTTTATTTCCTCTATGTTCTTCTTGTCGTCAGCTGTACTTACCTTGGTTCCTGCTGTAAAACAATTAAGTTTGGTTCCACACTCTTTTAAGCTTTTTTCTGCACTTTCTTTCAGTGTTCTGTTTGCAACTTCTTCTGTGCCTTCTTTTACAAGCCTTTCAGTCGCCTCTTCAACAACTTCTTTTCCTACCTTTTCGCCTGCTTCTTTGGCTACAGTCTTTCCAGCACTTTTTCCAACTTTGGCTGCTATTCCAAGGCCTTTGAGCCTTTCTGGGCTGCTGCGAATGCATCTCCTATACCAGGTACTGCCGATGCTGCTGACATGGCGCCATTCAGGTAGTCACCTTCAGAGAAGTAGTATATTGAGTTTGCTGTATCAAATACAAATCCTACACCTGGCAGCATTCCCCCAAGGTCAAGAGCATTATGTATCATCTCTGACTTGGTATCACCTATGAATGTACTCTTTAAGCTGAACCAACCTTCTTAAGGCGATGCTGAATACTACCCTTACAGCCATGCTGTTTATGTTTCGCAATATACGTTACCATATGCCACGCAAAACTCTCTTCTGATGTCGTGGCTTATGACTTATCAGGTGGGCGTTTTCTTCCCACTATGTGAAGCATCCTGGGGTTGGCGCAATGACTGTCACATCCTTTGTGTCATTTTCTGCTATTTTTATATTCATAATCTTAACTCAATGCCTTACGATAATGCTATAAAATCACTAGTTCTTCCTATATCATTTATTTTTAATACCGTAGGAACACTATCTTTTGTAAGTATTACTCCAAAATTATAACCTACTATTTCGCTACCACTCTGAATCATTCTGTACTCTTTTCCTTCTTTGTAGTTATCCAAAAAAATCAATAACATTGTTGCTAAAGGTATAATACCCTCTTTATTTATTTCTAATGTAATAGAATTAACTTTTCTTGTTATATTGCTTTTCTGTTTATCATAAACTGAAATATCAGCAACATTTCTCTTAGATATCTCAAAAGAATCAATACACATTATACCTTTACACTCTAATTCATTTTCCTCGCATACATCCTTTATCAAAAAATGTCTATTGTTTTTTTTCTCACTTATTAATAATTCTTCCATTCTTAAATTGTCATCTAATATATCACTATTTACAATTAAAGAATTAGTACTTAGCATTAGAGTAGGACTGCTTGGTGTAATATAAAATCCTAAAGTTTGATTAGGTGCTGTATCAGCAACTAATGGAAATGTAGTAATTTTTAATTTATTATCTTCTAAATCTTCATATATTCTGAATAATTCTGTAGCAAAGCCAAGTACTGCTTCTCTATTGAATGTAATTTTTATACATTGAGGCTTTTCATTATCATTTATAATCAATGATATTCTACAATAATTCTTTAATTCAACACTTTTTGATAAATCAATAACCAATTTATTTACTCCTCTCTACTTAAACGGACTCTTCTTAGGTATATAAATATTTGATTTATTAAAAGGAAGTATGTCCCCTAACTCATCTAAATATAAATGCAAATCATTTTTATATTCCCTGAGACTGTTTGAACTTGTGAACTACTCGTTAATTGAATTACCGAGCATCTGATGTGCGGAGCTTATGCTCCGTAGATTCAGAGTGCGTCCATAACACCATTACTGCTTTTATACAGCTACTTTTATTATTCGTGGATTTTTTATTTCCATAGGATTTAATTCTATATTTTTGTTTTTCTTTTACATATATAGTCGCAGAATATTATATGCTCCTACACAATCTGCATTCCACTTCATATCTCCATCTACGTATAATCCTCTTTTTATTCTGTTTTCCTTACACGCATTTTGCTTATTCACTTCTTTTTGTAACGGACTCGTTTGGCTTGTGTATGCCTCTGTCTGCTTTTCAATACTTATTCCCTCTAGTTCTAGTTTGTATTTAAGCTTTTTATATATTTTATCATACGGCAATGCATGAAACTTTTGATTTGTCACATTTCCAAAGTCTTTATCTTTTCG
>JAILNW010000305.1 GCA_024691145.1 Lachnospiraceae bacterium | reverse complement strand
TATTGGCATCTTCATCTTTTAGTAAATTAACTGCAGCAATTCCACTTTTTCCTGCACCTATTACTAAGATGTTTTTATAATTAAATTTCACACGAAACACGTCCTTCCATAAAAAATATAAATCCATTCTTTTACATTATAAGTCAATTGTTGTCTTTAATCAAGTTAGTATTTAATATATTTGAAAATATTTCTGAAAAAACAGGTGCGGCAACAGTTCCTCCATAATATGCCCCCTGTGGTTCATCTATAAGAACAATTCCTATATATTCGGGATTATCAGCAGGTGCAAATCCAAGAAATGAGCTTATATATTTTCCTGTTTTCCTTGGTAGTTTCTCTGAAGTTGCTGTTTTTCCTCCAACTCTCTGATTTTCAACAATTGCATTTTTCCCTGTACCTTCAGCCACTACAGCCTCAAGTAACTCCTTCATAATTTCACAGGTCTTTTTAGACACTGCATTATTAGTTGTTTTATATTTGCATGTTTTAACAACATTTTTTTCTTCATCAGTAATAGTAACTCCAACATGTGGTGTAACTATTGTTCCTCCATTAATAACAGCACTTACCGCAACAAGCAGTTCTAAAGGAGTTATCTGAAATGACTGGCCAAAGGACATGGTTGCAAGTTCTACATTACCAATAGCATTCATTTTATGCATGATTGATACTGCTTCCCCTGGCAAATCTATTCCCGACTTATTAAATAGTCCTAACTTTTTGTAATAATAATAGGTTCTTTCAACACCAACTCTTGCACCGATTTCCATAAATACAGGATTGCATGAATTCATAATACCTTCTCTAAATGTTTCAATGCCATGTCCGCTAACCTTATGGCACCTGATTCTTCTGTCCTCAACTATCTTATATCCAGGACATGAGAATGTATCATTTACATTTAGTACATTTTCTTCAAATGCTGATGCAGCCGTTATTATTTTAAATGTAGATCCAGGCTCATATGTATCACTAATGCAGCCATTTCGCCACATAAGATTTAACTTTTCACTTAGATTATTATCATCTAAGCCTTCAGAATATTCCTCCGTTAAAGTATATGGATTATTAAGGTCAAACTCTGGTTCATTTACCATTGCATATATCTCTCCATTTACAGGATTCATAATGATCACTTTAACACTTTTTGCCTGTTTCATTGTTTTTACTTTTTTTGCTGTCTGATAAGCAAATTGCTGGATATTTACATCCAGACTTGTATTTAAATCATAACCCTTTATAGGTTCTATTCTTCCTTTTGGAAGTCCATCTATCTCAAGTCCATTAGCCGTTGTAATGGTAAGCAGTTTTCCATTTTTTCCTTTTAAATACTTGTCATACTTTATCTCAAGTCCTATTATTCCCTGATTATCTGCCCCTGAAAATCCAATTACTTTTGATGCAAGATAACCTTTAGGATAATATCTTTTATAATCTTCATCCACCATAACACCATCTAATTCATAATCTCTTATTTTATCTGCAATCTCCTTGGGAACATTTTGTTTTATTTTTTCAATGGATGAATATTTTTCAACTTTTTTTCTTATTACTTCTTCATCTATGGATAATTCCTTCGATAATACCTTTACTACTTTTTCTTTATCAGTTACCTGGTTATGAATAACCATAATATTACAAACAGGTTCATTAGAAGCTAATACTATACCATTCCTGTCATATATAAGACCTCGTTTTGCTTTTATACTTCGTTCTCTTTCTCTTATTTCCTGTGCTTTTGTTCCATAATAATCTGCTTCCCAGTACATAAGATATATCAGTCTGCCTATGATTGCCATTACAAGTAATGTAACAGCAATCATCAGAACAAACTGATTTCTTCTGCAATATGCCATATTTCTTTTCATAATTACATGCCCTGAAGTTTATTATTTATTGTATTATGCGCATGTATAAAATATGATTATTATTCATTATCTTCTTCTAACTCACTAACATCTTCAATGATATTAGTAATATCATCCTCTACCTCCTGGTCAAGAGAATCAAACTCATATTCATCTTCATTGCCATCATTAGGAGTAAGAGTTTCCTGTGGTTCCGGAGCCTCAGTTGCTTCTGGTTCCTCAGGTTTCTTAGTTGGTTCAATGTCATCAGGATTGTCACTTCCGTTTGGATCATAGTAATTTATATCTGTTCCATCTTCTGGGAAAATGTCCATTAAAGGAAATACATCCTTCATAATATTTGCTGCTAATTCCTGTGCAAACTTACTCTGTGACTGTTTTTCAACATTTGGCTCATCCACTATTGAGTATATAATCATCTGAGGATTATCACAAGGTGCAACACCAATAAATGATACAAGATAATTGTTAGCACTTCTTGGAAGTTTCTGTGCTGTTCCAGTTTTACCTCCAACACTGTATCCCTCCACCTGTGCATACTTTGCTGTTCCTTCATCAACAGTTGCTTTTAGGTATGTAAGAAGTGTATCTGATGTTTTCTGTGATATTACCTTCTTAACAAGTACAGGCTCTACATCATTAACAACTGCTCCGCTGCTGTTAAGTACCTGTTTTACAACATGTGGTTCATAGTAATTACCACCATTAACAACACTTGAAAATGCTGCTACCATCTGTACCATTGTTACATTAAGTCCCTGTCCGAAACTGCTTGTAGCAAGTTCCAGTGGATTAAGTCCACTTGCATCATATACAATACCTGTACTTTCACCCATAAGATCTATTCCAGTTTTGCTTCCAAAACCAAATTCCGTCTGATACTTTGCAAACTTTTCTCTTCCTATTGACTTTCCTATAGCCATAAGTGCATCATTACAAGAAAACATAAGTGCCTGTTGTAATGTGATAAGACCATGTCCTGATCTCTTGGCACATTTAATAGGTTTAGTTCCTTCAACAACAACTTCCTTACCATCACAATAATATGTTTCATTTCCAAGAAGTATGCCTTCCTCAAGTCCTGCAGCAATTACAAATGGCTTGTAAGTAGAACCTGGCTCATATGAATCGCTTAAACAGTAGTTTCTCCAGATTGAGTTAAGAATTTCAAGCTTTTGCTCTGAAGTCATTGCCTGTATTTCTTCATCACTATACATAAATGACAAATCTCTCGGATTATTAAGGTCATACTTGCCATTTGAAGATGCCATTGCAAGAATCTCTCCATTATTTGGGTTAGCAATAATAACTGCCACATTCTTAGCTCCGGTATCAGCATTAAATCTATCTATATGGTTTTCAACAATCTTCTGAAGCATGCTATCTATAGTAGATACTACTGTGTTGCCATCTTCTGCATTCTTTACAGTTCTTTCAAGATTAAGTTCAGAATCATAATATCCAAAACTTCTTCCTGTAGATCCATTAAGAGTTGAATTATACTGTCCTTCTATACCCCAGTTACCCATATTCTTGTCATAAGTAAAACCTATAACCGAACTTGCTACTGTATTAAGTGGGTATCTTCTCTCATACTCCTCATCAAACCATATACCTTTTACAGTTCTTTTATTTTTCTTCTGATATTTCTTTATATATTCCTCATAACCATTTACAAGTTCTGTGTCAACGTTTTCCTTGAGGATATAATATCTGGAATTTTGCTTATCTTCAATTTCACTTGTTACTTCATCTTTATCAAATCCAAAATAATCAACAAGTACATCAATTACCGCATCTTTGTATTTTTTCTTTGAACTGTCCTGGTTATTTAGTACATACCAAGGATCAATTGCCAGATTATACACTTTTATACTTGTTGCCATAACAATCCCATTACGATCTGTTATGTCACCTCTTTTAAATGGTATCTCGGCACTTGTATAACTTTGCTGATTCAAAACTTTTTTAGCATATCTGCTTCCGTCTTTAATATTAATTTTAATTAAAACACCTATAAGAATAAGAAGCAAAACTATTACAACACCAAATGCAAGCAAAAGATTTGCTTGCATTTGAAAATTAAACTTTTCAATTTTGCTTCTTTTTCGTCGTCGCATTCTGCCATCAGAGCCAGTGCTCTGTTCAGCATCTTCACGCATAGAATGTCTTTCCATTGACTCTCTTTCGTCGAAAGAACGTCTTCTTTCAACTGATCTTCTGTCTCTGTTTCTTCTGTTTCTGTAATTTCTTCTATCGCTCATCTCATGCTCCAATCCAACAAACAAACCTACTTAATTGCTTCTATAATGTCATCAAAAATATTATCACCATATTCCTGTGGCAAATCTTCGTACTGTCTTACATAAGCACTTTCGCTTCCCTGGTAAGTAATAATCTGATTCTTATTAGCATATACCATACCTAAGTCTCTTGTTGCTGTCATGTAGATATCTTCTAAATCAATTGAAGACTGAACTTCTTTTAACCTTGAGTCATTCTTGGCTTTAAGAGCGTTATACTGATTCTCTTTTGTAACCACTTCCTTACTCATAGAAGTTATCTGCGTGTTAAGGCTTATATAATCTATACATAAATATAACATAACTACAACCGTTGCAACTAACATCGCACAAGCACCAAGTCCTATTCCCCTTGACTGTTCCAATCTTCTCAGTCTTGACTTTCTTGCTCTTTCTTCGTAGTAGTGTTCCCTTCTCTTAGTCTCTCTTATCTGTCTTTGTATTTCAGAAACTTCTTCCTCTTCCTCATAAGTTTCATACTGTCTGGCCATGTTATCATATGTATATGATGTATCCTTTGCATATGCTCTGTTATAGTCTGCTTCGTAGTCTTCGGTCATGTTGGCATCTGTCATTTGGTAGTATTCGCGATTGTACATAGAACTCATCTCCTTCTGAATTGCTATAATTGGATATCCTAGTCACCCATACTTTCAATGTTTACCAATCATAAACTCCTCACATTTACGACTATGCCCCTTTTTTGCCCATATATATTATTCTACCAAATAACCCTTTATTAACATATTTTCTCAAATACCCTGAGCTTTGCGCTCTTTGATCTGGAATTGTATTCCATCTCCTCCTCAGTTGGCAATATAGGTTTTTTTGTAACAACCTTGCCTTTTGAAACTCTTCCACATGTACATACCGGAAATGTCTTCGGGCATATACATGGATTCTCGTTGTCTCTAAATATGTTCTTAACAATTCTATCCTCTAATGAGTGAAATGTTATAACACAAAGTCGTCCATTATCATCAAGTAAATCTATCATATCATTAAGAGTGTTTGAAAGAACCTCAAGTTCTCTATTAAGTTCAATTCTAATAGCCTGAAATGTTCTCTTGGAAGGGTGTCCCTTTCCTGCTCTTACTTTCATCGGAATAGCTGCTTTAATAATTTCGTTCAACTCAAACGTAGTCTCAATTGATTTTATACTTCGTTGTTTCACTATATGCTTTGCAATATTCTTTGCAAATTTTTCTTCAGAATAATCTCTTATTATTCTGTAAAGATCATATTCACTGTAATCATTAACTATATCCCTTGCTGTAATAAGATTCCTCTGATCCATTCTCATGTCTAGTGGTGAGTCTTCGCGGTAAGAAAATCCGCGTTCAGGTGTGTCTAACTGATATGAGGAAACTCCTAAATCTAAAAGTATTCCATCGACTTTTTCGATTCCTAAGTCACTTAAAACTTTTCTGATGTCACTATAATTACTTCTTACAATATTAACTTTGCCGCCAAACTCTGCTAATCTTTCAGTGCTTGCTTTAATGGCTTCTTCATCCTGATCAATGCCGACGAATCTTCCCTTTTCTAGTCTCTTGCATACTTCATATGCATGTCCCGCTCCGCCTAGAGTTCCGTCAACATAGATACCATCTGGCTTAATGTCAAGATTCTCTATTACCTCATCCAGCAAAACTGATATGTGTGAAAACCCCATCATCTGCCTCCATCTCATTATTATATCATAAAATTATAGACTTTTCCATATATAATATCGGTAAATATTGTAAAAAATTAACTAAATTTTTAAAACTTTTTTAGCACTTTATATCAAAACCTTCAATTGCCTCGGCAGCTTCAGTCATGTCCATCATAGAGAAATTGTTAATCTCGTCCCATTTCTCTTTGCTCCAAAGTTCAATTTTGTTAATTACTCCAACCAAAACAACTTTACCCTCAATATCTATACCGGCAGCCTCTCTTAACTTTTGTGGTACAAGAAATCGTCCCTGCTTATCAACTTCACATTCAGAAGCATTAGACATAAAATATCTTTGAATATTTCTGCTTACTGCACTTCCAGGGAGATTAACAAGCTGCTCTACAAACTTTTCCCATTCTGAAAATGGATACATGAAAAGACATCCATCTAAACCTACAGTAAGCACGAACTTTTCTCCAAGTTCTTCTCTAAGTTTAGATGGAACGATGATACGGCCCTTTATATCAACGGAATGATTGTATTCATTCATAAACATATCATCATCACCACTCTTTTCCATTTTCCTCCACTTTACTCCATTTTGCACCACATCTATGTTTATAATACCCTATATTTGGAAATTTTGCAAGTATTATTTGTATTTTTTTCTAAATAATGTAAAAAAAACTCCTTTTATAACAAGGAGTAATGGATAAAAATGTCATATTCAGTTAAAATATTTCTTCTATATATTTATTATCCCACATTTTCCATTGTTTTTCCATAATCAATAAGTACCAAAAAGGTCTGACCCTAATGAGCCAGACCTTTTTTATTAAAATGTGATATCGCCTTTTTTCTTAAGCAATCTGGATCCTGAAATAATCATCACGATTCCGATTCCTACAGATACAACCATAAGACATATTCCTAATACCAGATTAAGTACTCCTGTTCCACTCATAGTTTTATAGATTTTTTCGTTCATAAAACAACCTGCCACATCATACAAAAGTATATTGTGGTTTTTCCTTTCTCAAAGATTTAGTCCATATAGTTATTGTATTACATTTTATAAATAATTGCAACATCATTAGTTAGCGCCATACTGTTTGTAATATTCATCGATTCTTCCCTTTATCTCATCATCGATAATTACTCTTCCCTGACATTCTTTGTTATAAAGATGTTCTACAACTTCATCCATGCTAACAATAGCATTTGCCTTAAATCCATACTTTTCCTGAATCTCATCTAATGCACATTTATCAGATGATAATCCCTTCTCCATACGGTTTAATGAAACCATAAGTCCTAACACTTTTACATCTCCCTGTGCCATAACGATAGGGAATGTTTCTTCTATTGATTTTCCAGATGTTGTTACATCTTCTATTATTACTACTCTGTCACCATCTTTAATCTTGCTTCCAAGTAATATTCCTGTATCTCCATGATCCTTTGCTTCTTTTCTGTTAGAGCAGTATCTGATTTCCTTATTATATAATTTACTGAATGCAATAGTTGTTGCTACACTAAGAGGTATTCCCTTATATGCTGGTCCAAATAATACATCAAAGTCATCACCGTAATGTTCATGTATAGCTTTTGCATAGTACTCACCAAGTCTCATTAACTGGCTTCCTGTTACATATGCTCCTGCATTCATGAAAAATGGAGACTTTCTTCCACTTTTTAATGTAAAGTCACCAAACTTTAATACATCACTTTCCACCATAAATTCAATAAATTCCTGCTTATACTGTTCCATAATGTCTTATTACCTCCGTATTATTTTATTAATTCTGCCCTTACAATCAGTCTCTGCTTTCCTTTATTCTCACAGGTTACCATAGTAAGAGTATCTTTTCCTTCTATATTGTCTGTTATGTATACGTCTGTTGGTTCCACAACAAAACTATCATATACTTTATAATTATATTCTTTTCCACTAAGGTCTGTCAAGCATACAATGTCTCCATTATCAAGTTTATCCAGATGTTTAAAAAACTGTCCATAAATTCCGCCTCTGTGGCCTGCAAGTACGCAGTTTCCAGACTGTCCAATATCTGATGTTCCTGTAATGTGACCTATTGCATATCTTATATTCTCTCTTGCTGCTCCTTCCACCACCGCAAAGGCAATGTCCAGTTTTTCTATCTCTATTATTCCAATTACAGTCTGGTCTGAAAGCCCCTCAGATGATATAACCTTTTCATTATTTGAATCATCTTCTTCAAGCTCTACACTGGTTATGTCAGGCTGTGACTGTTGTTCTTCGTTTTTTCCATCAGAATTATCTGAAGCCACAGGTGTCACGCCAGTCTGACTTTTAAGTATTTCTTCCTTAAATTGCTTAATCATTTCCTTTTGTTTTTTTTCGGTATTTCTCTTATTTATTACAGGATAAAGAATTATAGCTATTCCCGATAATATCATTATTGTAACAATACATATCTTCAATGCTTTCATAAATCACCCTCCATAAAATACTGCATTTCTACTACAAAAAGGCAGCCATAAAGCTGCCTTTCATTCTCATAGTTACCCCAAAATGCCGGTTCCCACAATTTTGACGCCTAGCAAAAGCCAGGTGGGTGTTCGCACATAAGATTCTGCCTTCCACTGCTGATTAATAAACAAGTAATGTGGCCTGACATCAGTCTTATAAATATTGAAGTCCCTCTTATAAAGTGTAGGTTCAAAAAAGCAGGAGTTATCGAACATCCCAGGAAAGTAAAATCAATTACTTTTATATTATTATACCCTATTTTCCGAATTTATTCAATATATTTTGAGATTTCTTTTGCACTGTATTGAATTATTTAAAGATTATGCTATAATAAAGTCAGACTTGCAAAGAAAGAGGTAGATTAATATGTTTTTGTATCTGTTGTTTATTGTTATGCTTGTCCTGACCATTATAACATTTTTCCTTATTATAGATTACATAGGTCAGTTTACAAAGCTTAAGAACCAGAGGCTAAGCTGTACCAAGCACGCTCTTGGGAAAGTAATCGATATTACCGAGAATACAGTAAGTCCTCTTCAGAAAAATTTTAAAACCTATAGTGCCACAATTGAGTATAATTTAGGGGATGACTCATTTGTAGCAAATGACATATCTGCTCCTTGTGAAAATATTTATGAAAAAGATTCGGAGATTGAGATATGTTTTAATCCTAACAGAACTGATGTCTGCTATGATGTTAAAGGTCTCGAAAAACAGCAGCATCCTCTATATGTTAAGATACTTGCAGGAGCATTTGTTATAATGATTATAGTTATAATATGCTGTTTATGTTCACTATAGTAAAGGTTACGGGCTAAGTCACACTGACTTTAGCCCGTTTTTAGCTTATTTTATACTATTCCAGTCGAAAATGTTTAGCAACTAAGGCTGCGGTTTCATCAACGCTTCTGTTAATGTCTCTTTCAAGCCAAAAGTATTTGCTGTTTTTTATGTTCTGGTAATAATTCTTATTAAGTGAAAATAATGTTTCATTGCAGGTAGCCTTTGCCTTTTCATAATCAGTTACACTATGAATAAAATCACTAAAGGCCTGATGATCTTTTCTGTTACAATAATCATCCACTAGTTCTACAGGTTCTTTAATCATAAATGCAATTCTTTGTGGAATCGTAATAATATCTGCAAGCTCCAGTCTCAAATGACAATCACATATTACGGGACCATCTGAGGCTTGCCTTATAAGGTCCAATATTACATAATCTAGCTGTTCTCTTGTATTGTTAATTAACCAGTTTTTATACTCACAAACACTACGTCCAAAGAATTCATCAGCATCTTTAAACTCCTGATTCATGCAAGGCTGATGTATTTTGTCTGACAACTTTTTATGTTCTTCAAACCTTTCATCTACATCATAAACTGGGATGCCATATTTCTTTCCCAAAGCTCCGGATACTGTAGTTTTTCCACCACAAGGTGTACCTGTAATAAAATATACATTCTTTAAATATTCTCTAATAGCATTG
>JAILNW010000264.1 GCA_024691145.1 Lachnospiraceae bacterium | reverse complement strand
TAACTTTTCTTTATCTACAGTATCACTATGCTTATTAATAA
Organism: Lachnospiraceae bacterium; assembly: GCA_024691145.1. Taxonomy (GTDB): domain Bacteria; phylum Bacillota; class Clostridia; order Lachnospirales; family Lachnospiraceae; genus JAILNW01. The sequence continues at coordinate 4,946 of JAILNW010000264.1, read as the reverse complement.
GATCAATAACTACATTCGAAGGAATTTATTCAAAACTGATGCAAAGAGATACCTTAAAATTCCTTCGAATGTAGTTATTGATCTTATTAATAAGCATAGTGATACTGTAGATAAAGAAAAGTTAGAACGTGGTTTTTATGGGGCTACAGGCATTTATAAATATACAAATGGAGATAAGACAGAGGAAGTATTTACTAATGGTCACTATATATGGTCAACTGTAGATCCTACTCCAATTAGTGAGTATGTATATGTTCCTATGAATTCTCTTACAAAGTTAGATGAAGAGACAATATTAAAGTCTTTTGTAAGTCTTGAAAGAGTTGTATATGGAACGAATTATGATTATGTAGTATATAAAAAGGCGTTGGCTTCATATGAAAAAACAGATGATTATGATGCATATGAGGAAGAGACAGCATATTTTGATTACTATGAGCATTCAATGCTTGACCAGTTAACAGCTATTGGACATTTTCATTCTGGATATGGACAAGTTACTATTAATGATGATGTTATTAAAAATGAGATGCCAGAAAGTAATATGGACTTATATTGTAAAATAAACATTACATATAAGGATGACAAGCCGGACATTAACATTGAGAAAACGGATGGTACTGTTATTAAGGTGGATGAAACATGGAATTTGTATAAAAAGCTTGAAAATATTGAACCATTTAATGTTAAAGCTACATATCTAGTACCATTTACATCGGTTTTTGAAAATGAACTTCAGGAAAGGTACGATGAGGTTAAGGATAAGGCAGATGACAGGCTGTTTACATGGGGCATTATATTATTAATTGCATGTATATTAACCTTAGTTATAATAATTATGCTTCCTAAGAAGACAGAAGAGTATACTGTATTTGAAAATTTCTTTGATAATTTATGGTTTGAAATTTTTATAGGCATAGACACTATACTTTATGTGTTTACATATGCATGGTTTTATGATTATATCATTGATATGGAGGACTATAATAAAACTTTAGCTATGAAAGTTGGATGTGCGGCAATTATAGCATGTTGTATATTAACATATATGACTGTTATGACATTTATGAGAAGAATAGCAAAGAAGTCATTTATAAAGTCATTATTAATGTATATTCCATTTAGACTTTTTGGAAAGGCAGCAGGAGTTTTAAACAGGGAGGTTAACAGAAGTGCAGAGAATATAATAGATAAGAAGTTTAAGAAAAAGGGAATTATTAAGTTGCGAATAATTCTTGTGGCCATGTTTTATATTATTAATGGGATTTTAGGGTTAACTTTTATTACCTCAGCTGACAGCGATATGGAAGATTTATCCTGTGTGATTTTTGTTGTTTTTAATATATATGTAGTGCTAAAGTGTATTAAGAATGCCATAAACGAGCAGGATATTGTAAATGGTATTGCTGTTATTGCTTCTGGAAAGCTTGATCATAGAATTAGTACAGAACATATGAAAAAGATTGAAAAGGATGTTGCGGAAAATGTCAACAATATAGGTAAAGGACTTGAGTATGCTGTTGAAGACAGTATAAAGGCAGCAAAGAAGAGTGTAAATGACGAGAGACTAAAGGCAGAACTTATTACTAACGTTTCTCATGATATTAAAACGCCTCTTACTTCAATTATCAATTATGTTGATTTGTTAAAGAGAGAGCATATTGATAATCCTAAGTGTGAAGAGTATATAAATGTTCTTGAGAAAAAGTCTTACAGACTTAAGATGCTTATTGAGGATTTAGTTGAGGCTTCTAAGATAACAACTGGTAATATAACTCTTTATATGGAACGTATTAATCTAAATGAGTTATTAAACCAGGTACTTGGAGAGTATGATGATAAGTTTTCTGAAAAGAACCTTATGGTGGATACAGAATACTATAGAGAACCTCTTTATATATCAGCTGACGGAAGAAGAATATTCAGGGTTGTAGATAATCTTCTTCAGAATGTTTATAAGTATTCACAGGAGAATACAAGAGTTTATGTGAAGCTTTTATCTAATGGAACAAATGCCAAGATTATTATAAAGAATACTTCTAAGGCGAAGCTTGATATTGATCCTGAGGAGTTAAAGGAGAGATTCAAACGTGGTGATGAGTCAAGAAGTTCTGAAGGCAATGGACTTGGATTATCTATAGCAGACAGCCTTGTAACTTTAATGAGCGGAACAATGCAGCTGTTTATAGATGGAGATTTGTTTAAGGTAGAGGTTACATTCCCTATAAATAATGATGTTAAGATTAATGTTATCGAAGGTAATCTTATTGAAAACTGTCCGAAGTCGGCAGCAGAACCTGAAGAGCCTGAAGAGCCTGAATATACGGAAGTTGCAGAAACACCTAATGAACTCATGAATGTTGATATGTACAACCTTAATGAGATAGAAGATGATAGCAATAAACGTATATTAGAGGATAAACAGGGAAGCTACATGATTGAATCTGATGATAATAAGTAATCTATAGCTGATAAAGCACACCTGATAAAAATGTCAGGTGTGTTTTTTTCTCCTAAAATCATATATAATTTAGGAAGATAAGCGGGAATCCTCGGTAATTAAATTACCGAGATGAAAGCGTCCGTGGCGAAGCCACGCAAACTAAAAAAATTAAAAATTGTTGCATTCATAACATTGATAGTGTATCATATGTTATGAGGCTTATGTAAAACCATTAGGAATTTGTTATTAATATTTTGGAGGATTAAATATGTTTGAATTTATAAAGAATTTTTATAATATGTTTCCAGATAATAAAGATTTGTTTTGTAAACCAGAAGAGTATAGAATTGAAAAATTAAAAGAATTGTTTGGAGATAAAGTAAATAAAATTATAGACTTCTATTCTAAATATGAACCTGATGAGATACCATTATTAGAATCATATGTAAATTTACTTGGAATCGATTGGATTATTATGGAAAATACTGAACTTTCACCAGGGGCATTCCTATCAAAACATGGGTTTTATGTTTTTGCCACTACAGTTGGAGGAAATGCTCTTTGTATAAATACTAATGAAGCTAATGATGGGGATGCAAGTGTTTATATTGCAGATCATTCGCGCTTTTACTATAATGATGAAACTGATCAGGCTAAGATAATGGGTGAGGAAGCTTGGATTTATCATGAATTGAACTACGATAGTATAGTAAAATTTTCACCTAAAATAGAATCATCATTTTTTACATTTATGGAAAAAGTATCTAGGAATGAATATGCTGATGTTGAGGATTATTTAATGTAATTTGCAAGCCCCTTACCAATTTTTTTGTAGGGGGCTTTGGACTATTTGTTCAATGACAAGTCTAGAAGTGAGGGCATTGGTCTTCAGCAATTGAAGCAAGAGAATTATTAGCAAAATATAATATTGATATTAATGACGCTTGTAATGGAATACCACTTGGACATCCAAGACCACATAATATTACTCATAGACGAGAATTTGTTGATGGTGTAAAAGATCGTTTGGTTGCATTGGAAAAAGAGATGATTGATAAAGGATATGGCCATAGTGCTACAAGAAGTAGTATAAGAAGAGAATTACGTAAGATTGGAAAGGAGGTACTTGATGGAATTTGATAATTATTTAGTTGAATTAATACAGGAAGCTGCACAGAAAGCATTTACAAAACTTTTATCTGAACATAATGAAAGGTTTTATTATTATTCTCTTATTACAACAGATAATGCTCTTTGTCCATGCATAGCTGCCTGGTCATATGAAGCATTAGATAATGCTATAAATGATAAAAATAAGGATTATATTAAGTGGGATATTGCAGAATCTCCATACTATGCCTTTGCTTACGAGGAGTATTTTGGTAATGTAGAGAAAGTATTTAATGATAGAATGGAAGAGATTGAAAGCAGAGTTTATGGAGAAAGGTTTAAAGTCATAGGTGATGAGGGAGAAATAGACAAAGAAATAGAATTACGTTTAAACTCAATGGAAGAAGCCATGCGTAATTTGGATAAAAAAGGCTTTTTTGATAAAAATATGGACAGAACAAACGTTGTAGTATCTGTAGAAATTATTCCTCCTGAATACAGTAATACAGAAAGAACAATACGATTGAATCCTAGAGAAGCTATAGAAGAGTGGCTTGAGGAAGCTGAAAGTATCTGATATTATTTCGCCTTAGGTTTTGTTGCCTAAGGCGATTTTTCAAGTGCGCCTTGCGGCGCACGTTTCTATTTGAAAATACGTGAAAACTAGAGAACCGCCGTGTACCGAACGGTACGCACGGTGGTGTGAGAGGTCGGGAAAATTATTTAATTTTCCCTCCTACTCGATTTAAAATTATTTGAAATGATATCATCTTCAAAGTATCTTCTTGTTGCACCTCCATTATAAGCAATTAAGGGAATATGTTCTAAAAAAGTACTTATATTTTGATTAGAATTAATTGTTGAATGCGGTAAATGTTTGCTGAATTCTAAAATGTATTTTATGGCACGATTTAAGTCAAATTCAAAAATATAGCAATTAGGTTTTATAAAACTATTGTATGAATTTTCTTTTAAAATCGTATTTGTTTCATGAATACATAATGCGGTTTTAAAGTATTCATCGGGAGAAGAAAAATTACGTAGCATAAATATTCCTGTAAATTGACTCAATATATTGTATTCAGGAAAAATACTATCAGTTAGCGTAATAGTATTTGAATTAAACTTATCATTAGTAAAAAAATGTACAAAATCAGATAAATTCATATTTTGAGAATCATTGTAAATATTTACTTTATAATTCTTAAGTATGGTGTAATTGCTATTATTCAGCATTTTTTTCATTGCATAGCATGAATTAATGTCTGGTAAAATCCATAAAGTGTGAGAAAGAATATTAATAAGGCGTTTATCGGAGAAAGGCATAGGTGTCCTGTCTGTTTTAAATGTCGTATCATTTCCACAGATGATTTCTAAAAATCTATTAATAGTT
>JAILNW010000241.1 GCA_024691145.1 Lachnospiraceae bacterium | reverse complement strand
TGTATTCGTATTAACTATTTCTGGTTTCACTTCAGGCTTTTTTTCTTCTTCAGTTTTATTAAGTTTTCCCTTTATTGCATCTGCGAAGTTAATTCCTGTAAGTGTTTCTACTGTTTCAGGAAGCTGGCTCATTATGTCTGTTACATACTTTGTAACCTTTGCAGCTCCCGTACTTCCTATTCCAGTTCCATTATCCACTATAACAATCTTATCTGTCTTGGAAAGTGGCTGTGCAACTGCATCTGCAAGTTCTGGAAGTTTTTCTATAATCATCTGAGTAATGGCTGCTTCATTATAAAGTCTGTAGGCTTCTGCTTTCTTCTCCATTGTTTCTGCCTCTGCCTGACCTTTTGCCTGTATAGCCTTTGCTTCTGCTTCACCTTTAATTCTGATGGCTTCTGCTTCCGCCTCTGCCTTAATTCTTACAGCCTGGCTGATGGCTTCCGCTTCTTTTAATTCATAGAACTTCTTAGCTTCTGCTTCTTTTTCCATCTTGAACTGATTTGCTTCTGCTTCCTTCTGTATTCTGTACATTTCGGCTTCTGCCTGTTTTCCTATACGGTACTTCTCTGCATCTGCCGCCTTATTAACTGTAGCAATAAGCTCCTTTTCCTTACGAAGTGCTTCCTGCTCTTCTATCTGTGTTTCCTTCTCTTTCTTAGTCATTTCAACAAGCATAGCAGTTTCAGTTACCTGTTTTGCAACAACGTTCTTTTCAATTTCATAAGCAAGATCTGCCTTTGCCTTTGCTGTTTCCTGCTCAACCCTGTATGACTGAATCTTAAGCTCCTTCTCTTTATTAGCTGCTGCAACCTGAGTTTCTGCTAAAATCTTTGCCTCTGCTCCTAATCTTTCTGATTCAGAAGTTTTAATCTTTGTTTCCTTTGCAGCCTCTGCTTCAGCTATAGCTGCATTTTTCTTAACCTCTGCAATTCTTGGTTTTCCTAATGCTTCAAGATATCCATTTTTATCAGAAATATCTCTTATTGTAAATGCCTTAAGTTCAAGTCCAAGTGACGCAAGACCTACAGCTGCAACCTCCTGAACCTGTGATGCAAAGACTTCTCTGTCTTTATATATTTCTTCCACAGTCATCTTCGAGATAATCTCACGAAGCTTGCCTTCAAGTACGTCTTTCGCTGTATCTTTAATTACTGCAATTGTCTGGTCTTCATGACCTGTATTAAACTGCTCACTGGCACTAAGTATACTTTCCTTATCACTCTTAACCTTAATAACCGCAACACCGTCGGCTCGTATATCAACACCCTGTTCGGTTCTTGCGCCTTCGGTTTTTACCTCAATCTTCATATTTTCAAGAGATATCTTATCTGCTCTTTCAAGAAGCGGAATTACAAAACCACCTCCACCTGAAATTACTTTCTTTCTTAATCCTGTAATTACAAGGGCCTTGTCCTGTGGCACCCTTTTCCACATGGTAGTAACCATTATCATAAATATAACAATTACTCCGATAACAATTCCTGCTATCACTAATGTCTGTTCGTATCCTTCTAGCATAACATAATCCTCCTTCATTTATACTTACTTATGGACCATCGTCCTTAAAGTCTTATGATTTTTTAATATAGAAAACATTGTCTTTAATCTCTGTAATAGTTACATTTGTTCCAACAATAAGTTCGCCTTCATCAACATTTTTGGCAGGTGCCTCAAATGAATTGCCTTTAAATGTATAGCTTATTGCCCCAAACCCTCCATCTATTATCTTTTCTTTTATAACAGCTTCATGATTAATAAGTTCATCAAAGTCTGGAGAACTTGTGTTTTCTGCCTTTCTAAGGGCTTTATAAGCTATATTTACAGGGGTTGCAATAACTATGCCACATGCAATAGCTATAAGCACTATCTGCCACATTTTAAGGCCTGTATCATTTATCATAAGAAGCCATCCCGCACCGCCAAATGTAATAATACCTGACAGATATACCAACGGACTTGTTGGTATTCCAACGTCCACATGACCTATTTCAAAATGTCCGAAATCAGGATGTACTCCAAAGTCAAAGTGTCCTCCAAAATCAAAGCTAAAATCCCCCATATCTCCTATATCAAAAAGTCCTCCAAGTATGAAGGAAATAAGAACCAGTCCTAATCCTGCGAAAAAGCAAACCTGAAAAAATGTCAGCATAACTCTCATCCTTTCCAAACTACAATATATAATGTCTCTATTCATTTATCGGCATAAAAAGGATTACATTCATATATTAATGGATTTTTTTGTTTATTTTTTCCATTTTTTTACTAATTTATATTGACTTAAGGCACCAATAATTATAAAATTATTGTATATGAATAAATATTATACTTTATACATAGTCATCGAGGAGGATAATTATGAAACGTCAAAAAATTCGTACGCAATTATTACTTATGTGCATTTGTCCGTTAATTCTTTTAGGTATTGTAATAGCAGTTTTTACTTCAAATAATGCTATAAATGAGACCATAGAGCGCACAGAAGAATTAAACCAAAGCAATGTTCAAATTATTCAAAATGAATTTACTGCCTTTGTAAAACAAAATATTTATATCTTACAAACATATGCTGTATCTCCAACAGTTGTTGGATATTTAAAATATGGTGAAGTTTCTGGTATAACTGCCGAACAGATGCAGATGCAACTTAAAGTACTTGAAAAAATAATCGGAGATGGCTATACCGTCGCACTGACAGATGCAAAAGGTATGCAGATTTTTAGTACAGCTGATACTCTTGTAGATGTATCTCAGAATGAAGCTGTTAAACAAACATTACAAAGTAAAACTTATACTATTTCAAATGTAGTAAGAGATGAATTAACTAATGACAGAGTTGCATGTCTGTCTGTCCCTGTTCTTGATACAGAGGGCAATCTGCTTGGTGTTGTTCAACATAATGTAAGTATGACATATCTTCATAATTACCTTGTTGAACAAAAAAAGGATTACATGAGAGACTGCCTAATAGTTGACCCTGCTGGTATGGTTGCTGCTCATTCTGAGCACGAAATAACAGATGAAGAAGAAGACCGTTCAAAGGCAGGCTTTATGACATCAGGCAAAGAAGCAGATACATATATTGCTGATCCTGGCGATGGTCGTAAGGTTATCATTTCTTATAAAAAAGAACCTACTACTGGCTGGTGTTATCTTTGCAATGTTGATTTAGATACTGTCTCTTCAGGTGCAAAGAAAAATCAGATTGGAACAGTTGTTATTACTCTTGTTATGATAGTTTTATGTGCTATAACTTCAATATTTGCTTCCAATATGATAATGAAGCCTATAAGGGCTATTGATAATTCAATTACCGAATTGTCAAATGGTAACTTTAATAAAATTTCAGGATTTGAAAGATATAAAAATGAATTTGGTAACATTGTAAGAAATACTAATTCCATGACTGATAAAATCCATGAAATTGTTCTTTCTGTTAAGGAAGCAGTAGATAAAGTTGCAGGAGCTTCAGATGAACTTGCATCAACTTCAAAACAGATATCAGATACAACTGATGATGTATCTGAGTCAGTACAAGGTATTGCAAAGGGAGCCACAGAGCAGGCCAATACAATCCAGAAGGCTGTTGAAAATGTTATAAACCTTTCTAACAATGTTAAAAGTGTTAATGATAATGCTACTATTCTTGCAAGAACAGCAAGAACAATGGATGAACAAAGTAATGCTTCGGCAAATCAGATTACAAAACTTTCAGACAGTATGAATCTTATGAGTACTGCCATGGGTGAAATAAATGATGGCATTAAAACAACAGGTAAAGCCGTTGATGCAATTAATATAATGTTAGACAGTATAGCAAATATCGCATCACAAACAAGCCTCCTTGCCCTCAACGCTTCCATAGAAGCTGCCCGTGCTGGTGATGCAGGAAGAGGATTTGCAGTTGTTGCTGAAGAAATCGGTAATCTTGCTACTGAATCTGCTGAAACAGCAGATGAGATTCAGAGAGAAATGCATAATCTTGTTGAAGCCTCTAACAACTCAACAAGAAAGGCTAATGATGTAGACCAGATTTCACAGAAAGTTCGTGAAATACTTAGTGATACAGTTACTATTGTTGATAAGCTTATTAAGGGTGTTAAGGAAACTGCTTCCGGAATATCAACTATTTCATCATTATCAGCAGAATGTGAATCATCCAAGGTAGTAATTACAGAAGCCATGGAAGTCTTATCTTCCATTTCTCAGGAAAATGCTGCTACAAGCCAGGAAACATCAGCATCTATGGAGGAACTTAATGCTTCAGTTAATCTCCTTGCAGATTCAGCAGATGAGCTTAATAATCTTTCAGAAAAACTTGATACAGAATTACAATTCTTTAATGTTTAATACTTATACCTAACAAAAAAGACTCTGCCTGAGTGGCAGAGTCTTTTTGATTTTATATGCTTTTCAATACCTTTACAATCTCAGGTGTTAATATAAGTGCATCCTTTTTCTTCTCTGATTCTGGAAGTTCATCATATACAACAAGGTCATTATGTACCTTTGCACCATCTCTTATATTATCAGGTAATTCTCCATTTTCCAACAGAGAATTATCAGCCTTTATATATCCCATGGTTCTTGTGTAAACATTCCAGCGCATATGCTCATAAACTTTCCATATACTATCCCGCTGTGTTATGCTATAATCAGAATTATAGAACTTATCTATAATCTCTATTTTATGTTTAAAACTTAAAGTTCTTGCAAAGACAGAATGACGCTTATACTCATTATTACTGTATGATACCCAGGTTGGAGAATCTGGATTACTCTTCGGATACCTTACATTATGTATCTCCATTGTTCCTCTTTCAATATCAGACATAGTTATAAAATTATAATCATAAACTGATTCAAAGTCACCTACAACATCTAGCTTTTCAGCATATGTTTTGTTCCACTTATCACACATGCTCTTATCCATAAGGTTAACCTGTATCTTATAATTCTGTCTTTGCTTTCTCTGACAATATGTATTAATTCTTGTAGCTATGCTGACATTCTTTATATCATCATCAGAGTTAACAAATGCATATGTAAAATCACCATACTCATGTTCTAATATATTTTCAAGATCATTAGAACTAAGTTTTATATTTTCCTTATAAATAAGCTTATATATTGCATCTCCAACAACATTACATTCATCATAAATCTCAGGCATTAATCTGTTAATAATATTCTTTTTCTGTCCTTCATCAAGTACCATTACAGTTAATCTGTAACCTGGCATCTGACCAAGGTAAAGAATAGTCTTTAACAATTCCTGATTTCTTCCATTCATGCCGGCAATTAGAACCTTTATATTCCTGCTCTCACCGTCATAAACAGCATTTTCAAATATTGATGTTTTAAGCATGTTATTATATGCAAAGTTCTCTTCACTTCGAACAAAATTAATAACCAGCTTGTCGCTTCCCTTTCTGTTCTCCGAAATCTCATTATACAGATTCCATGGAGTTTCAAAAAGTTCCACATAAACCTTTACCATCTTTCTGTTACGCTTCTCAAGAACTTCACACACTTCAACTAACTGTGTAAGATTCTCTTCTTCAGTTTCATCAAATAAGAAAACTTCCATTCCTTTGCTTTTATTCTTAAGTCTTCTTACAATATCAGCAACTGTTTCGCTAACAATGATACCTTTTATATCACTGATTTCATCCTTTTTCTTTGCATTTACTTCTTTTTCGGCACAAGCAAATATCTTCTTAGAAAAAGGCTTCTTTATACTTTTTGCAATTGCAAGAGTCTTCTCATTACAGCCGGAAAAAATGTATGTATACTTTCTTCTTCTTCGCATTATTCTGAATTTCTGAAATGGTCCTTCAAAAAACTTAATAATTAATCCTGCAACAAATATCAAAATAGCAAGATTTACAAAGGCCATAAGCATAGTATAACAGAATGTCAGTTTATTATGTCCCTCTATCTCTATTCTTTCATATCCATCTCCAAAGTAAACCACGAATGTCCTGATAAGCGAAGTTATAAGAGTTTCAGAAATCTTCATACCAAATATATTGTCTGGAAGTTCATTATAATAAACCTGAGGAATAAATAAAATCCAGCAGGCAAAGAATTCAAATAATGTAGACTTTGCAAAATTCTCTTCTTTTCTCCCCCTCTTTGCCACAATGTATATAATACCACACAGGAATAAAAATAATCCTGCCAAAAAAGCAGCCACCCAGCTAATAAATACTTTATCCATCATATATAATCCCCTTTCTACCGTAAGTAATTATAACATAGAGAATTGTTTATATCAAGCAAAAACTGGATATATATGTAATGGTATTAATGTTAATTGCAATGTTTTATAATGTTATTATAATGTTTTTGCAATGTTACATAATGTTATTGCAATGTTGCATAATGTTTGGTATTATTTTTAGAGATGGGAGTACAAAATCTCCCACTGCACTATTACATTTAAGGGAGCAATATTTTTATGACTTTTATAACTTTTAATTTTTATATATTTTTAATAGCAGTATTAATCCTTTACTATATACTTCCATTAAGATTTAGATATCTGTCACTTCTCATGGGAAGTATCAGTTTCTACATGCTTTTTTATAAAGAAGGCTGGTGGCTTATACTATTAACAATACTGCTTAGTTATCTGTTTTCAATAATGATATTTAAGCAAAATGGACAGGCAAAAACCACAATATATGTACTAAGCCTTGTATTTACTATATGTCCATTGTTAATTAAGTACATTAACACAATAAAAACCGGAGATGCATCAAAGGGTATTATAGGTTTTGTGGTTCCTCTTGGCATATCATTTTACACAATAAGCATTATAGCTTATCTTACGGACATATATAAAGGAATAGTTACACCTACCTATAACATATTAAAATATACACTTTATGTATCATTTTTTCCACATATAGTGCAGGGACCTATTCCAAGATATAATGACCTTAGCAAAGATTTATATGAAGGACATGCCTTCCATGAGGACACATTTTCTAAGGGACTTCATCTTATTATATGGGGCTTTTTCCTTAAACTTGTAATTGCAGACAAAGTTGCAGTTGTTGTTAATACTATATTTGACAATTATCAGGCTTATGTAGGATTTTATGTACTGATAGGTGCTTTATTATACAGCCTTCAGTTATATGCAGACTTTTATGCCTGTACTACCCTTGCAAGGGGTATCGCTCTTCTCTTTGGAATTAAACTAAAGGATAACTTCAGACAGCCTTACTTTGCTACATCCATAAAGGACTTCTGGCAAAGATGGCACCTTACTCTTACAAGTTTCCTTAGAGACTACATTTATATACCTTTAGGTGGTAACAGACATGGCAAAAAAAGAAAGTACCTTAACATACTTATTGTATTTGCTGTAAGTGGTATATGGCATGGAGCCGGACTTAACTATATGATATGGGGACTTGTTCATGGCATTTACCAGATTGTTGGAGAACTAACTGATAAAAAACGTACTAAGTTTTTGGATTCCATAAGACTCACAAAGGACAGACCAAAAACTATTATACTAAAAAGAATAATAACATTTTTACTTATTACAATTACCTGGATACCATTCAGAGCCCAGAACATGGAGGTAGCATGCATAATGATTTCCAACATGTTTACAAAGTTTAATCCATGGATACTTTTTAACAACAGAATATTTTCACTGGGCCTGTCATGGAAAGAATTAATGGTGCTTCTTGTTGCAACAATTATTCTTTACCTTATAAGCCATGCCCATGAAAAAGGAAAACATATAAGCAACATTATATTATCAAAAAATATATTTATACGCTGGAGTATATATATACTGGCTATAATCAGTATAATGATATTTGGAACATATGGTTTTGGATTTAATCCACAAGACTTTATATACGGTGGATTTTAACATCAGAAAGGATCTGTTATGAAAAAACACTTAATTTACTTTGCAAAGGGACTGCTACTAGTTACAATAATAGTGCTAATTGCTTTACGAGTTAATAAAATAATGCTTCCTAAGTATTATTTTAATGGAAAATGGCCCACAACTTCGGGCTTTAAGGGTTTTTATGAAATGCCTGAAAATTCGATAGATGTATTTTTCCTAGGAAGCAGTCATGCAGTTTCCCAGTTTATACCTCAGGAAATATACAATGAGTACAACATTAAAAGCTACAACTTAGGCTGTGAACAGCAAAATCTTCTGACTTCCTATTACTGGCTTAATGAGGCATTGTCTTATCAGAAGCCTGAGTACGTTGTACTTGATACTTATATGTGTTTTGAATATAAGGCATATGAACCTCTTAATACTTCTGAAGCCTGTACCCGTAAAGCATTTGACAGTATGAAGTGGTCAAAAAACAAATGTAAAGCCGTTAAGGATATATGCAGCCATGATTCTAACCAGCTTATTACAAGTTATTATATGACCAATATAAGATATCATACAAGATGGACAAAACTTATAGAGGATGATTTTTCATTTGAAGAAATGGAAAACCACTATGAATTAAAGGGATATGCGCCTCTTTCTGACTATGTTAACAATAAAAGATACAAGCCATATAACAAAGGTGCTGATTCTTTTGAAGAATCACCTATGGTTCCACTTATGGAAGAGTATCTTGAGAAAATAACTGACTTGTGTAAAGAAAACAACATTGAACTTCTCCTTGTAAAGACACCAACAACTGAGTTTGATATTAATAAATCAGCCACTGTTTCTGACTTTGCAAAGGCACATAACCTTGAATTTATTGATTTTAATGAAGAAGAATATTATAATGCCATTAACTTTGACTTTAGATATGATATGCATGATAACGGACATGGAAATCTGTGGGGTGCCAAAAAGATTTCTTCTTATGTTGGAAAGGTTCTTCATGATAAATATGGTGAAAGTGACAGCAATAGCAGCGATATATGGTCTTCAACCAATGATTATTATATACAGGTTTGTGATGACTGCAGTATAAAACATATAAGCGATATCGGTAACTATCTTGAAGTTCTTAATAAAGACGATTATACTTACTTTATCACAGCCATGGGGGATGTAAGCGAAGTTGTAAAAAAGATTAACAAGAAATATAAAGACGCCTTTGACCCTGAGCTTAAGCTTAATAAGATAAAGGATGATATAAGTTATTATGCTATATCTGATAAAGGTAATATCACGGCTAATCAGTCAGATGAACAGCTTTTATATCATGGAGCAATACGTAATGGCATTCTTGATTATGAGATTATGAGTGCTTCAAATAAAACCGGCGACAGCTGTTATATCAAAATAGATAATGTACAGCATGCAGTAAAAAAAGAAGGCTTAAATATAGTTATTTACAACAACGATACTATGAAGGTTGTGGATTCTGTATGCTTCATGCTTGATGATAATAATAAACTTAAAATATCAAGGTAAAATAACGGTGTGTATCACAAATACACACCGTTATTATTATATTACCCAGTTTGAATCTGTTTCAACAGGCTTTCCGCCACTTATTTTAAGTTCTGGATTCTTAACAGTAACCTTGGTTCCTGGTGCTATAGATTCAACGATAAATGAGTTACCGCCAATAACAGCATCGTCTCCTATTACAGTTTCTCCTCCAAGTATACTTGTTCCAGAATATATAGTAACATTGTTACCAATAGTAGGATGTCTCTTAATCCCTTTAAGTGCCTGGCCTTTTCTTGTGGACAATGCACCAAGTGTAACACCCTGATATATCTTAACATTATCACCAATAGTAGTTGTCTCACCAATAACTATGCCAGTACCATGGTCGATAAAGAAATACTTTCCAACAGTTGCTCCAGGATGTATATCTATACCTGTCTTGCTGTGGGCATGTTCTGTAAGAATTCTTGGAATCATAGGAACTCCCGCAACAAAAAGTTCATGTGCTATTCTGAATATATTAATAGCATAATATCCAGGGTATGAAAATATAATCTCATCTGTACTGTAAGCCGCAGGGTCACCATTATAAAATGCTATAAGATCTGTCTGAAAATACTCTCTTAATGCAGGAAGTCTGTCTAAAAACTCTGCAACAATCCTGTCAGCCTCTTTTTGCTTACCCTCAAAACTGAGATTACAATCTTCTTTGCTTCCAAGAGCCTTAGCTATCTGCTTTTGCAAATTATACTGTATATACTCAATATCTTCACCAATAATATACTTTATATAATCTTTTCTTACTTTGTTATCATTAAAAAATCCAGGCAATAATACCTTTCTTATCTTCTCCGCTGTCTTAACAAGAATCTCCTTGTTAAGTAACTCATCTGCATCAAGCTTACTGATCATAGGATACTCTTCGTAACTCTTAACAATATTCTCGATGCACTCCTCGATATTATATGACATATTAATCTTCCCTTCGTGCAATGTCTTTTCTACTATTTTATACTATATATATATGATTAGCAAGAAAAACTTGTTATAAATTTTATTTATCACTAATCACACAAAAAACTTCAAAGCATCTGGAACTTCGAAGTTTTTTGACGGTTAAGAACTATGAATAAAGGTTATAGTATGCATTTTTAGAATTCATTATATATCTGACTTAATATGTTATATACAATAGGATCATTTTTCTTTAATGAAGCTCTCCAGTTAGCATCAAAGAAATATGCTGCACATTCTGCATAATTTTCATGTACATAATCCCATCCATACATTTGTGAATAGAATGTATTCTTTGAAATACTGTTATTATAAAGTTTTGTATATAACTCAATAAAGTTTCCACTTCCATAATCTACATTTGTTCTTGGATCCTTTCCAAAGTAAAAATTATTCTGGTCAACACCACAATCCCATATACTATGCGATAATTCATGGTAAAGTACTTTTGAACCATGAATTATCGCATAGTATATGGGATTGTGGTGTTGACCAGAATAATTTTTACTTTGGAAAGGATCCAAGAACAAATGTAGATTATGGAAGTGGAAACTTTATTGAGTTATAT
>JAILNW010000212.1 GCA_024691145.1 Lachnospiraceae bacterium | reverse complement strand
GAGAGTTATCTGGTATATATTCATATCTTCTTATGACGGCTGGAGTAGATGCTGTGGAAACAGGTTGTGAAGGAAAAGATATGTATCACGCCTGGACAATTGTAACTATTAATGGAGATGCTTATCATATAGATTCCACATGGGGACTTAGATCATATAAGGATCAGCCTATTGATCTGACATATTTCATGATGTCTGACAAGGCAAGAATAGAGGATGGATTTTATCTTGATACACTGACTTTAGAAGCATTACATGATCCATGCCGCACTGAATTTGAAGTAGTTATTCCGGCAACTAATGAGAAATATGAGAATTTCAGAGGGGCTACATTGGATTCAATAAATATGGATAAAAACATTATTAGATTTACAACTCCAAAGAAAGCGTCTTTATTGAAATATGAAGATTAATTAGGAGTTTGAAAAGAGTCTTGCATTTTGCAAGGCTCTTTCTTAGTTTAGGTTGAAAATTATGTATTTAATTGATATAATGTATACGTAGTAAATTTGGAGTTTTTTGGAAAGGTTGGTATTTTATGATTAAAAAGATAACAAAAATAACATTTGTACTAGGAACAGTGCTTGCATTAACTGCTTGTAGTGAAAAAGGTACTGATAAAGAGAAAGTACTTCATAATGGTGGAAGACTAACAAGCGTGTGGAGCGAAGATGGTAAAGTTTATTTTAAAAATATTGACAATATTAAAGTTTTAGAGGATGGGAAATTAAAGTATTACTGCAATAATAAGGATTGTAATCATGATGACTATAGATGTGTATCTTATTGTGATTCAAAATGGTCTTCATCAGGAATTTTTTCATTAAATAATAAGTTATATAGTTATTATCAAGAAGGTGAGGGTGGAAGTAAGCCTCGTATGGTAATAGATTGTATTGATGATTATGAAGCTAAAGAAGTATTAAGACCAAGAAGTGACGAGGATTTAAAGCCGAAAGAAGGAGAAAGTACAATTTATGGATATTCAGGCTTTGTTACTACTGTAGATGATAAGCATATTCTTCTTTCAATGGAAGATGGAACAGGCATTTTATTAGACAGTAATTTTAATGAATTATACAGATATAGTGATATTGGTGCGGAAAGTTTATCATTAATTAACGGAAATGATTATTATTACCTTAATTATGATAGAAATATTGTTAAGGTTAACCTGGAAACAAAGGAAGGCGAAACTCTTATAAAAAATGGCGAAATTTTATATATAGATTTATATAAAAACAATTTATATTATTTAGATAATGAGGGATTATTTAAATATAATTTGAAAACTGGAAGTTCAAAAAAGATAAAAGAAGATATAGGTGGATTTAAAATTATAGACAAAAAGATATTTTATTTGAACATGGCAGGGGACATGTATAGATCAGATTTAGATGGTAAGGATATTTATAAAATTCGTGAAAGTAAACACATGGAACCAATGCAAATGTTCCTTGCAGGAGACAGAATTTATTGCAACTTATTAGATACAATGGTGTCAATAAATAAAGATGGAGAAGATTATAAAGAATATTAAATAAGAAAAACATAAAAAAACGGAGGTTCCAAACATTTGGAACCTCCAACTATAAATATAATTATTTATTATTCTTCTCAACTTCAGCCATCTTCATAGCACGAACTTTTAATGAAAGACCAAAAAGGTTAATGAAACCTTCAGCATCATGATGATCATATAAATCACCAGTTGTGAATGAAGCAATGCTTTCATTGTATAATGAATATGGAGAAGTAGTACCAGCTTTAATGATGTTACCTTTGTAAAGTTTGAACTTAACTTCACCAGTTACATACTGCTGAGTGGTCTCTATAAATGCCTGGATTGCTTCACGAAGAGGAGTGAACCACTTTCCTTCGTAAACAAGGTCAGCAAACTTGTTACCCATATCCTTCTTCATAGTGTAAGTATCTCTGTCAAGGATTAATTCCTCTAACTGCTGATGAGCTTCCATAAGGATAGTTCCACCAGGAGTCTCATAAACACCTCTTGACTTCATACCAACAACACGGTTTTCAACTATATCAATAATACCGATTCCATGCTTTCCGCCTAACTTGTTAAGTTCAGCGATAATCTCTGAAACCTTCATCTCTTTACCATTAATAGACTTTGGAACACCCTTCTCAAATGTCATAGTAACATACTCGCCTTCGTCTGGAGCTTTCTCTGGAGAAACACCAAGAACTAAAAGGTGATCATAGTTAGGCTCATTAGCAGGATCTTCAAGCTCAAGACCTTCATGGCTTATGTGCCATAAGTTACGGTCACGGCTGTAGCTGTTATCTGCTGAAAATGGAAGGTGAATTCCATGAGCTTTACAATACTCAATCTCTGATTCACGAGAATCCATAGTCCACTTATCACTTCTCCATGCAGCAATAATCTTAAGATCTGGAGCAAGTGCCTTAATTCCTAATTCAAAACGAATCTGGTCGTTACCCTTACCAGTTGCACCATGGCAAATAGCAGTAGCACCTTCTTTTCTTGCAATCTCAACAAGACGCTTGGCAATTACAGGTCTTGCCATAGAAGTTCCAAGTAAATATTTGTTCTCATATATAGCATTAGCCTGAACGCAAGGAACTACATATTCATCACAAAACTCATCTACTACATCTTCAATATATAACTTAACTGCACCAGATAACTTTGCTCTTTCTTCAAGATCATCAAGTTCTTCACCCTGTCCACAGTTGATGCAGCAGCAAACAACATCATAATCAAAATTTTCCTTAAGCCAAGGAATAATTGCTGTAGTATCAAGACCACCAGAATAAGCTAAAATAACTTTCTCTTTCATTATTATCCTCCAATCAGCCATACAGGCAAATTAATTTTTAATCTCACATTTATAAATATACATCAAAAGTGAATATTATGCAAGCATAAATTTTAATACAAAAAATATTATAATAGTACTTGCATTAATTTGAATATAGATGTATAATTATGAGATAAAAGTGAATATTTTTTCATAAATATTCAAATAGCGAACATGAGAGATGGAGGTAGTTAGTGTGGAAATAAGATTTATGACAGCAGATGATTATGAAGGAGTCTATGATTTATGGCTTAGAATAGAGGGATTTGCCATAAGAAGTATCGATGATTCTAAGGAAGGGGTACTTAGATTCCTTAAAAGAAATGAAGAGATTAGTGTGGTGGCTGTTAATGAAGGCAGGATAATAGGAGTTATACTTGCAGGTCATGATGGAAGAAGAGGATGCCTCTATCACGTATGCGTTGATAAAAAGTTCAGAAATCAGGGAATCGGAACCAGCATGACTAAGAAAGTACTTGAAGCACTAATGAGGGAAAAGATTAACCATGTTTCGCTGATTGCATTTTCTGATAACATAGTAGGTAATGCATTCTGGAATAAGATTGGATGGAAAAAGAGACAGGACCTTAACTATTATGATTTTATACTAAATGATAATAATGTTATACATTTTAATAAAAAAGATATGGAGGCTTGATTTATGAAACATATTGAAGGCGGCGTTACAGCAGCAAAGGGTTACAAAGCAGCATCATGTATGGCAGGAATTAAATATGAAGGAAGAACTGATATGGCACTTGTATATACAAGTGAACCAGCCGTAACAGCAGGTGTGTATACAACAAATGTTGTAAAAGCAGCTCCAGTAAAGTGGGATATGAAGTTAAGCAGTGAAAGAAAGACTGCAAAAGCGATGGTATTTAACAGCGGTATTGCCAATGCCTGCACAGGTACAGAAGGTGATGAAATCAACAAAGTAATGGCAAAGTCCGTAGCAGATTGTCTTAATATAGATATGGAAGATGTATTTACAGCATCTACAGGTGTTATTGGAATGCAGCTTCCTAAAGAAAAGCTTGCAAATGGTGCAAAACTTTTAGCAGAATCTTTGGATGATTCAATAGAAGCAGGAACAAAGGCTGCAAAAGCCATTATGACAACAGATACTGTAAAAAAAGAATGTGCAGTAACATTTGAGATACAGGGGAAAACAGTGACAATGGGAGGCATGACAAAGGGTTCTGGAATGATTCACCCTAATATGGCTACAATGTTATGCTTATTTACAACAGACCTTGCTATCTCAAAGGAATTACTTCAGGAAGCATTATCAAATGATGTTAAGAAGTCATTTAACATGATATCAGTAGACAGAGATACATCTACAAACGATACTTATATTATATTTGCAAATGGACTTGCTGGAAATCCTTGCATAACAGAAAAGAATGAAGATTATAATACATTCTGTGAGGCTCTTTCTTATATGAGTACAACACTTGCAAAGATGATGGCTAAAGACGGCGAAGGTGCTTCAAAATTATTTGAAACAAAGGTTGTTAATGCTGATACATATGATAATGCAGTAATACTTGCTAAGTCAGTTATAACATCAAGCCTTGTAAAGTCAGCTATATTTGGTAATGATGCTAACTGTGGACGTTTTATATGTGCTTTAGGATACTCTGGAGTAACATTTGATCCTGACAAAGTTGATTTATATCTTGAAAGCAAAGCAGGAAAAATCCAGGTATTTAAAGATGGTATAGCAACTGATTATAGTGAAGAAAAAGCAACTGAGATATTAAAACAGGAAGAAGTAACAGCAATTTGCGATATGAAGTGTGGAGAAGCTTCTGCAACAGCATGGGGCTGTGATTTAACATATGATTACGTTAAGATAAATGCTGATTACCGTTCATAATGATAGATAGAAAGAAGGATTAATACAATGGATAAGATGGATAATGTAATGATTAAGGCTGCTACACTTAGCGAGGCATTGCCTTATATACAGAGATTTAATAATAAGAAAATCGTTGTTAAGTATGGCGGAAGTGCCATGCTTGATGCAAAACTTCAGGAAAGCGTAATTAAAGATATAGCTTTATTAAAACTTGTTGGTATGAAACCTATTATTGTTCATGGTGGTGGCAAGGAAATCACTAAATGGATTGGAAAAACTGGTATGGAGACTAACTTCGTAAATGGTCTTCGTGTTACTGATGCAGATACTATGGAAATTGTTGAGATGGTTCTTAATAAAGTAAATAAGGGACTTGTTCAGAAACTTCAGAAGCTGGGAGTAAAGGCTGCTGGAATTTCTGGTAAAGACGGAGCTACTATGATGGTTACTAAGAAGATAGTAAAGGGCGGAGATTTAGGATTTGTAGGTAACGTGGAAAGCATTAATCCTGATCTTATTAACACCCTTATAGAGCAGGATTTTATACCTGTAATTGCTCCAATCGGAATGGATGACAAGTTCAATTCATATAATATCAATGCAGATGATGCTGCATGTGCAATTGCAACAGCACTTAAGGCAGAAAAGCTTGTATTCCTTACTGATATTGAGGGTGTATATACTGATATAGAGGATAAGAACAGCCTTATATCTATTCTTACTCTTGATGAAGCTGACAAGCTTATTGAAGATGGCATAGTAGGTGGCGGAATGATTCCTAAACTTAATAACTGTATAGAAGCTGTAAGAAAAGGTGTTTCAAGGGTGCATATTATTGATGGAAGAAAAGAGCATTGCCTCTTACTGGAGTTCTTTACTAATAAAGGTATTGGAACTGCAATTATTGCAAATGAAGGAACATATGATAACGAACAGTAATAGAAGGAAGGTATGACTATGGAACAGTATGTAGAGCAGGGCGAAGAATTATTTTTAAAAACATATGGCCGCTACAAAGTAGTATTTGATAAGGGTGACGGAATGTACCTTTATGATGTAAATGGGAAGAAATATCTTGATTTTGGTGCAGGTATAGCTGTATTTGCACTTGGATATAACAATAAAGAGTATAATGACAGTTTAAAAGCGCAGATTGATAAGTTACTTCATACATCTAATTACTTTTACAATGTACCATCTATTGAGGCTGCTAAAAAGTTAACAGATGCTTCTGGTCTTAAGAGAGTATTCTTTACAAACAGTGGAGCTGAAGCTGTTGAAGGTGCATTAAAACTTGCAAAGAAGTATTATTTTAATAAACATAACAAAGCAGATGGAGAGATTATAGCATTCAAGAACTCTTTCCATGGAAGAACCATAGGTTCCCTTTCTGTAACAGGACAGCCAAAGTATCAGGAGGCTTTTCAGCCAATTATGGGCAATGTAAAGTTTGCAACATATAATGATTTTAATTCTGTAACAGAACTTGTAAATGATAAAACATGTGCTATTATACTTGAAACTATGCAGGGTGAAGGCGGATTTATACCTGCAGATAAGGAATTTATAAAGAATATCCGTAAACTTTGTGATGAGAAGGATATAGTTCTTATATTGGATGAAATCCAGTGTGGAATGGGACGTAGCGGAGCTATTTATGCATATAAACTTTATGATGTTATGCCTGATATTCTTACAACAGCAAAGGCACTTGGATGCGGTGTGCCTGTAGGAGCATTTGTTGCAAATGAAAAGGTTGGTGCTGCATTTACACCTGGTGACCACGGCTCAACTTATGGAGGCAATCCTTTCGTTACAAAGGCAGTTTCAACTGTATTTGATTTATTTGAGAAAAATAACATACTTGATAATGTTAATGAATCGTCTAAGTATTTATTTGAAAAATTAGGTGAACTTAAAGAAAAGTATTCATGCATAAAGGATATAAGAGGACTTGGACTTATGGTTGGTATGGAACTTGACAAACCTGTTAAGGATATTATTGCAAAATGTATAGATAATGGTTTAATATTATTCTCTGCAGGTGCAAATGTAATAAGATTTCTACCTCCGTTAATAGTTTCTAAGGAAAATAGCACATGTTTTATCATTTACATGTTCTGCTACAGAATTAAAATCATTATATGTTGCAAACTT
>JAILNW010000207.1 GCA_024691145.1 Lachnospiraceae bacterium | reverse complement strand
TATTGGTAATGAGAATAAGATTGAGGAATGTAAAGAGATGTTTATGGAAGTAAAAAATATTAAATAACTAATGTAAACAAAACTTTAAAAGCCTTTGCTGTACTTCTTAACCAGCAAAGGCTTTTTCTGCATTAGTTATTTAATATTTTTTACTTCCATAAACATCTCTTTACATTCCTCAATCTTATTCTCATTACCAATAACACAGAAGTTATTGCCACTAAGAATAGACTTAACAAGAGGTGCAAGTTTTCTTATGTCCTCCACAGTGATATTTAAGATTTCATCCCTTTCTCTTTGTACATCCTCTGCAGTAAGACCTGTAATATATATAGAAAAATCTCTCTGTCCCTGGCTGTAAGGAGTAAGCGGCGCATCAACACTGCTTATTGCTCCTATTACATACTTAGTCATGGTCTTTTCATCTGCTTCAAATTCTTCTATATATTTAACGACATCTTCGTAAATCTGATTTGTCTTTTCAAGCTGAGGGTCTCTGTATGATGTAAAGTATGAAAGTCCGTCTCTTAAGAAACTGCACATGGCACCATAAGCACCACCCTGTACTCTTACGTTAATCCACAGATAATCATAACTAAGAATAACCTTAAGTACATTAAAGCTTCCACTATACTCATATCCATCATCAGTAAAATTACCAGCCCTTGCAACATACTGCACTTTTCCTGCTGTTTTAAAGCCCTCATTCTTTTTCTTAATAAGATAATTATTATCTTCTGTATAATAATTACTATCAATATTAAGTTTTAAATCCTTTGTAGTAGTTTCTATATCGCAATCTTCTGGAAGACTGTCACCAAAATCAGTTATATTCTTAATAAACTCATTATAACCCTCACTGTCACAAGTAAGATTCATCACCATGTTCTTCTTAACAAAAATCATCCTTGTTAACTTGTCAAAGACATTTGCAACAACTTCCCATCTGTCATCAAAATTATCATCCAAATCACAGATAAAGTCATAATAAGCTATACCGCCTACAAGTTCAGTAAACATACTCTTTTCAGAAATATATGAAAGTGCTCTTTTAGCAGCAATTACATGGCCTGAAGAATTAATCTTCATATTAAGTCTCGACCTTGTCTGCTGAACAATCTCCTTCATACGCTTTTTATTATGATAATCTGCCTTAAATACGATTTCATCAAGGAGTTCAAATGTTCTTTCCTTATTTTCATACAAAGTTCTGACACTTACTTTAAAGAACTTATATATATCCTTATTAACTTTAGCTACAACGCAAGGTGCAAACTCCATACCGCCTGTAGCAATGTTGATTTCATTATCAATCTGAGAATAATCATAGTTCTCAGTGTTAAATTCGCCTATTGCAATACCATAAAGCCCAATGTAAGGAATCAGTGTCTTAGGAATATCCTTAAGGTCAAACATAAAATCAAAATAAGCTATGCCATTTGTATAAATATCATGATAAACAAGAGTATTATTACCTATCTTTCTAATATCATTTATTATAGGAATAGGTGTCTTCTTAATATCTTCTTTCTCCAGCATAGGTATAGTATCAAGTTCTTCCTTAGTGGAAGGCTCTGCCTGATATTCTTTAAGTTTTTTAGTTGTTTCAACTAATTCCTTTATCTCTTCAGCTGTCAGTTTACTCTTATATTCATCAAGTTTTTCCTGAGTCTTTTTATCAAGCTCTCCAGTTAAACCTGCCTTTGGAATAATAGCAACAACTGACATATGTTTATTATCTAACAAATATTCTTTTATTAATTTCTCATAATAACCAGTACCTATCTGTTCCTTTAAAAACTTATAGGTATCATTAAGTTTCATACGCATAAATGGCTGGTTTTCATCATAAAGCCAGCTGTCTAACATATCAAGTCCATAAATAAGTCCCTTAGGGTATCTGTCATAATCTGCTTCCTTATGTCTGAACTCATATCTGTTAATAGCAGCTCTAAGTGCCTTTTCATCCACACCATCATCAATTACCTTCTGAAGTGCCTCTCTTACAACCTTAACAAACTCATCCTTTTTATCAATGTTAGTCTGTTTTGCGATAAATGAGAAAAATGGCTGGTAAATATCAGAATCATATCCTCCAAGTATGTCCTTTGCAAGTCCTGCATCTAAAAGTGCCTGTCTTACAGGTGCTCCGGAAGCCCCTAAAAGTACATAATCAAGAACCTCAAAAGCAAAACACAACTCTTTATCCAGACTTGTTCCAATAACACAGTTATAAGAAAGATAAGTATTATCATCTTCAGACTCCTCCTCTGAAATAGGATAGTCTATTATCTCTTCGCTAACCTTATCAAACTCTTTCTGTCTTTCTATTGATGAATCAATATCAATCTTATCAAACTTAGAAAGATACTCCTTATCCATCCATGTTAACTTTTCTTCAATATCCATATCTCCATACAAATAGATATAACTATTTGAAGGATGATAATATCTTCCATGAAATGCAAGAAAATCTTCATAAGTAAGGTCCGGTATAACCTCTGGATCTCCGCCTGATTCTGTTCCATAAGGTGTATCCGGGAACAATGAATGCTGAATATTACGGTAAAGTACCTGCTCCGGAGAAGAAAATGCTCCCTTCATTTCATTGTAAACTACACCATTATATTTTAATTCAGAATCCTCTCCTTCAAGCTCATAATGCCAGCCCTCCTGCATGAATATCTCTTTTCTGTTATAAATATTTGGGAAAAATACCGCATCCATATAAACATCCATAAGGTTCTGAAAATCCTTATCATTGCAGCTTGCAATTGGATAAACTGTCTTATCCGGGTAGGTCATGGCATTCAAAAATGTATTAAGGGAACCCTTAACAAGCTCAACAAAAGGATCCTTAGGAGGAAACTTCTTCGAGCCACATAAAACCGAATGTTCAATTATGTGGGGAACACCTGTTGAATCTTTAGGTGGTGTTCTGAATGCTATTGAAAATACTTTATTATCATCACTATTAGACACAACAACCACACGAGCCTGTGATTTAATGTGTCTGAAAATATATCCTGTACTTTTTATCTCCTCTAATTCTTCACTTCCAATTAACTCATAGCCTTTGATACCTTTAATGTTCTCAAAATTGTTAGCCATACATGTCCTCCATTCTTATTATTAGAAGTGTAACTTATATAACCGCTACTACTATTTTACCATATTTTGGGAATTTTTGCAATTAGTAGGAAATTCCTATTTAGCAAGTTCCTTAAGTTCCTCTACTGTTACTGTGTAAACTTTCTTACAAAAATGGCAATTAACTTCTATGTCTTTTCCCTCATTAATCATATCCTGTAATTCTTTTCTTCCAACACTGGCAATAGCCCTTGTTACTCTATCTTTTGTACAGTTGCAGCTGTATGCTGTTGAAACCTTCTCATGAAATGATACATTAAATTCGCCTAACACATCCTCTAAAATCATCTCTGGAGTGTAATCATTATCAAGAAGTTCTGTAATTGGCTTCATATTCTTAAGCTTTTCCTCTAACTTGCTTATAACAGCTTCTTCTGTAAATGGCATAAGCTGAATTATGAATCCTCCCGCCTGTCTTACTGTATTAGTTTTATTCATAAGCACTCCAAGTGCAACAGATGATGGCACCTGCTCTGATGTAGCAAAATAATAAGTAAGATCCTCAGCAATCTCACCACTTACAAGATGCGTCTGTCCCACATATGGTTCCTTTAAGCCCATATCCTTTATAACATTCATAACACCAAGGTCAAGGGCTTTACCAACATCTAACTTTCCCTTTGCAGAAGGTGGTAACATAACATCAGCATTATGAACATATCCTCTTACATTTGCCTTAGAATCAGCAGTAACAACAAGTCCTCCAATAGGTCCTGAACACTTTATCTGAAGGGTAAGAATATCCTCTTCTCCCTTTTGCATGCTTCCCATTATAGCTCCTGCTGTTAAAAGTCTTCCAAGGGCAGCTGTAGCTACAGGGCTTGTATTATGAATCTTTCTTGCCATCTCAACAATATCCCTTGTATTAGCTGCATATGCTCTTATCTGGTTATCTGCTGCTGTTGCTTTAACTATATAGTCACTCATCTTATTTTCTCCATTCGTAATTAAATATATGTTTTATCCTTCTGGTAAGTCTCCTTTAACACAAAGTAAACCCTTTCAGAAGTTTTAGTTGGTTTATTCATTGTAAATGCATCATAAACCGCAATTAATTCCATTCCAGATTCCTTTATAAGTTCAGTCATCTTCTCAATAGTATAAGCTCTCTGGTAATGGAATTCTTCATACTTTTTATAATATTCATCTTCTTTTATAAATAAAGTAAGAGCATACTCATTAATCATCTCTTCTTCATCATAACAGTTTTCCCATATAAAACTGCACTCTTCTCTATTCTCTGCAAATGTATTATCGGCTAATATACTTCTATACTTATATTCTGTATTCATATCGAAAATAAATATGCCATCTTTTTCAAGATAATTATTAACAAGTTTAAGTACTGTTACCATATCTTCATCATCTGTTATATAATTCATGCTGTCGCAAATGCTTATAACAGCATCCACGGTACCATATAACTCAAACTCTCTCATATCCTGTAAAAGATATAGTATATCTTCATCTTCTGTACTTTTTTTTCTTGCAATAGATAGCATGTCCTCTGAATTATCAATCCCGATCATGTTATATCCAGACTTACTAAGAATTCTTGTAATACTTCCTGTACCACATCCAAGTTCTGCAATTATGCCTTCATTCTTAACATTATATTGCTTAAGCAAACTGATTATATACCTGCACCACTCTTCATATGGTATATTATCCATAAATTCATCATATACTTCTGCAAATGTTGTATATGCTTCCATTATAAGCCCCCTCGTATAATAAGTATATAAGCAGTAAAAAGCTTACATACTTATTTCTTTTTTATTGTATAGATGTAAGTAAATCTATGAGGAAGTCCCTCCTACTATTCACATCTATATGTCTATAGTTACATTTTACTAATAGTT
>JAILNW010000196.1 GCA_024691145.1 Lachnospiraceae bacterium | reverse complement strand
TAGTTTGCTTTAATGATGGCAAAGGAAACTGGGACAGCAGAAATGGACAGAATTATACATTTGGTGTTGGAACATATTACTATAGCAATGGAAAGATAACAGCAAAATAAATAACGGCAGATATGATTTACTTACTATTTAAATCATATCTGCCGTTATTTATTTTGCTGTTATCTTTCCATTGCTATAGTAATATGTTCCAACACCAAATGTATAATTCTGTCCATTTCTGCTGTCCCAGTTTCCTTTGCCATCATTAAAGCAAACTACAACCTCATCAGCATTATCCATTTCAATATTAATCTCATGAGTATAACCGCTTACAATATTTGTTCTGGTCATAGGTATACCAGGAAGATTTGTCCACTTACCATTAATTGAATAATGAATGTATGGATTCTCAAATCCCTTATAGTAAATAGTTGTTATATCTTTATATTCTCCAACTCTTCTAATCTTACCATTGCTGTAAGTATACTCACCTAAACCAAATGTATAATTCTTTCCATTAGCACTGTCCCAGTGATTGTTGCCATCATTAAAACAAGCCACAAGCTTAGTTTCATTTTCAGGTAATTCAATTACAGCCTTATGAGTGTATCCTTCCATCTCACTAGTTGCTGTCATTGCGATTCCAGGTGCATTAGTCCATGCATTATTTATAGCATAATGTATATATGGTGTGCTAAATCCCTTATAATATATAGTAACTGTATTCTTTGCAACATTTTCAACGACTTCATAATCAAGTGAATATCCTGCACTCTCGTTACCTGCAAAGAATTCAACCATTATATTATACTTTCCGGCTTTATCAGGAGTCCATACAAATCTTCCGCCATCATTATAAACATATTCAGTAGCTGTTACAGTTTCATTAGTTTCAATGTTTACAATCTTATAAACTGCATAGTTATCAACATTTTCAACCTCATTAACTCTGTCAATTGTAAAGTATATTGAATCTCCTAACTTGGCTGGTGAATCAATACTT
This sequence comes from Lachnospiraceae bacterium, assembly GCA_024691145.1. Classification (GTDB taxonomy): domain Bacteria; phylum Bacillota; class Clostridia; order Lachnospirales; family Lachnospiraceae; genus JAILNW01. The sequence continues at coordinate 1,111 of JAILNW010000196.1, read as the reverse complement.
GGAATAACACTATCTATATAAAGTCCATCATTGTTATTCTTATAAACCTTTAGCTCTGTAGTATAGGTATCAGAACCAGACTTAAATGATGTAATATCTACCTGCACTCTGTACTTACCGGCTTTAGAAGGAGTCCATTCTGTTGTATAACCATATGATGAAAGGTACTCTGTCTCATTAGTAGAAAGATTTGTAATTGTATACTTTCTTATATTTGGTACCTTGTAAGTTCTTTCATACTCAGTATCAACAGATAAACGCACAGTCTCACCCTCCAAAATTTTTCCTTCAGGCTCATACTTAATTCCATTAATCTTAAATCTGTGAACGTTATATTCAAACTCTTTGTAAGAGTATGTTCCATTTGCATCATGTGCCTTAACATATATCGTTACTTTTCCATCATATTCTGGTGCTGTAAGATATACACTGTTATAAGTTGAATATGCATCAGATGTTAATAAGTATTGCTCTTTATTATCATACTTGTAACCAACCTCATAATTATAAGGCATCTGACCTCCGTCAAACTCTATTCCCACATAAGCATAATCACCAACTGCAATATCCTTATTGTTCATAGTGATGTCTAAAATTTTAAAACGTGTATCATCTGTTATTATCTTATAGTCTGAAATAATTCTTTCATCAATTACTTCTGTACCATATAATATCTGTGCCACAATTGTATACTTGTCAATCTTTGATGGAACCCATACATAATTATTTTCTCCATCTTGCTTTAAGACTTCTTCATTACCATCGCTGTCTTTTGCAAAAACCTTTACAGAGCATTCTGGAGACAATTTAGTAGTTCTTACTTCAAAATTAATCTTAGTACCCTTTCTCTGTGGAGAGTAAATATCATTTAAAAACCATGTAATTTCTGGCTGTTCCACAACATAATTATAAATATACTTTCTTTCAAATGAATTATTTAATTTATATATATATACGAATAAATTATATTTACCAGCCTTTACAGCTTTAAATTCAGCATTATTCTCTAATGAACTTTCCTTAATTATTACTTCTTCCTTTGTTTCAGGATCAATATATCCAAATTTGTAATAATTTGCAGCATCGGCATTGCCAAGCTCATCTACAGATA
>JAILNW010000193.1 GCA_024691145.1 Lachnospiraceae bacterium | reverse complement strand
CGCATACACAGCGTATTCCTATTATAGGGCTTGCTTTATGTATGATATTTTCATACATTGCAGAAAAGTACTTTGGAATAGCTGATATTACAGGTGCTTTTGTTGCTGGTGTTATCTTATGTAATATACATGATGCAAATTATATAGATAACAAGGTAAATATTAATTCTTATATGCTTTTTGGACCAGTATTCTTTGCGAGTATAGGACTTAAAACTAATATAGACAGGATTTCAATGCACATTTTTATATTTTCAGTGTGTTTTGTACTGGTAGCATTATTAACAAAGATAATTGGCTGCGGACTTGCAGCAAAGATATGTGGACATAATATTAATGAATCACTTATTATAGGTGTAGGAATGATGACAAGAGGAGAAGTAGCACTTATAGTATCCCAGAAGGGACTTAGCTGCGGCCTCATAAATCCAACGTATTTTACATCTGTGTTGCTGCTTATAATAACATCATCAATAATGACACCAATAGTATTAAAGATATTATATTCAAAACAACATTCATAATTTAAGGAGGACCATGTCCTCCTTTTTCTATAATTCTAATTCAATTGGTTTTCTTTCAGCAAAGATATAATAATTCTTAAATCCAATATCTTTAAGAATTTTGCATGTTTCATCAAATTTAAAAGAAATATGCTCTGGACTATGTGCATCAGAACCTATAGTAATAAGTCTTCCGCCTTTTTTATAGAATGCCTCAAGTATATCAATATGAGGGTGAGGATTTTTTAGTCCATACTTAAATCCTGCTGTATTAATCTCCAACATTTTCTTTGCAGCAATTGTATAATCAAGAATTCTGTCTATATATTCTTTATAATCAATGTAACTGTAGTTTTTATTCTTATTAGCACCATATCTGACAATATAATCAAGGTGCGCATGGGCATCACATTTTGGAAATAAGCATATGTTACTGTAATATGTATCAAAATATTTGCAATAACCTTCCCTTTCAGTCTTATCTTTCCAAAATTCCAGATAATATGGGTCAAAGTTTGAAACAAGGTGTGTTGAATTCAGTACAAAATCGAACTTATTAAAAGCTAAAAGAGTATCAAGTCTTTCAATGACTTCTTCCTTAATACCAAGCTCTATACCAGTATATATGTTGATTTTAGATTCGTATTTTTCCTTTAATCTGTTAATCTCGTTATAATAATTAGGTATATTAAATTCAAAAATATTACCATATTTTTTGGGAAAATCATAATCCAGGTGGTCAGTAAAACATATATATTTAAGTCCTAATTCAATAGACTGCTTTACCATATCCTCCATAGGAGTAGAACAGTCATCTGAAAATATACTATGCAAATGAAAATCTGCGATAATTGCCAAAATAATCAATTCCTTTCTGCACGTTAATCATTGATTAACTGAATATTACTTATGTCTGGTTTAACAATTAAAGAATAGTTTGTATAATATACTACAAAGCCGGGTTTTGCATTGTTAGGCTTTTTAATATTCTTTTTAAGTGTATAATCGACCTCTGCCTTCTCAAGGTCTTTTTCCTTAGAATAGTAAGCTGCAAGCATGCCTGCCTCTTCAAATGTTCTGTCAGGAAGTTCCTCACCATTGGTTTTAACAATTACATGGGAACCAGCATAACCTTTAGCGTGAAACCACCAGTCGTTGCCACTGGCAAATTTAAAGGTCAGCTCATCATTCTGATAATTATTTTTCCCAACATACATATGAAAACCATCACTTGAAAGATAATGAAGCGGTTTGCTTAAAGGCTGGTTGCTTTTAGTATTTTTCTTGCCTTTTTTTTCATTTTTAGAAGCAGCCTTTTTCTTCATATAGCCATATTCTATAAGCTCCTTTTTTATATCATTTATATCGGATTCAGACTGGGCAATATCAAGAGCATTACTTATTGATTCTAAGTGCTGTAACTTCGAATAAGTTTCCTCTGCCTGAATAGTAACCGCATCAAATGTTCTTTTCAATTTATTATATCGTTCAAAATATCTTTTTCCATTATCAAGAGGAGATAATAATGGATCAAGAGGAATAGTTATCTCTTCGTTAGTATAATAATTAAGTGCCTTAAAACTCTTGCTTCCTGGTTCAACACTATAACCATAAGTGTTAATCAGTTCTCCATATATTTTATACTTTTCTTTTTTCTTTGTATCCTCTAACTGTTTAAGCATAAAATCATACTTTTTAGAAGCTCTTTCAATAGAATTATTAATAAGCTTTCTAATATCATTTGACTTTTGCTTGATTCTTGACTTATTGCTTTTCTGCATATAATAATCGCTGATAAGCGAGGAGACAGAATCATAGTCCTTATGTTCATAGGTTTTATATATGTTTAATTTAAATGGAGCAAATTCTATCGGAGTATCATTGTCATATATTATACTAAAGCTGTAATTGTTATTCTTAACATCATTTATTATTCTTATAAAGATATTATAAATATGCAGCATAACATCATTATCAATTAATGATGTATCAGTATCACTGCTTAATC
>JAILNW010000160.1 GCA_024691145.1 Lachnospiraceae bacterium | reverse complement strand
TAAGGATAATTATTTGAATTGTATAAAAGAAATAAACAGCAATTTAAACACGACTGTATTTTTGACATCTCATGATATGGATGATATTGAAAAGATTTGTTCTAGAATAATTGTGTTGAATAAAGGAAAAATTCTTTTTGATGGTAATATTAGAGATATTAAAGATAAGGTTGGAGATTACCATATTTTAAAGTTATATATTGATGATTATGATATTCAAAAGGATATTTATAAAATTTATCATAATAAGGAAGTTGCAGGAGGAACGTTAGAATTGAAGATTGACAAAAATGAAGTAAATATTGCTGACATTGTAAAATTCTACTTTTCTACGTATACAGTTAAAGACATTAGCATTCAGAATAATGGCTTGGAACAATTAATTAAAGAATTGTATGGAGAGAGTCATGGGTAAATATATAGCATTAATTAAAATTGAGTTTAAGAATAGTTTCGCTTATAGATTGAGTACAGTAGCAAGTATTGTAGTAGGGATTATACAAATATTTGTATATTATTTTATATGGAGTAATGTATATGTTGAAAAAGAAGTATTGAATGGATATAGTTTTAAGCAGATTACAACATATGTTATTTTAAGTAATGTTTTATACAAATATTTTGAATTTGGAATAACATTAAAGATATCCGATATGATAAAAAGTGGGGAAATTTCATTAAGAATGACGAGACCGATTTATTTTATAAAAAGTTTATTTTTTGAGAGTATTGGAGAATTAGCAAGTTCTTCTATAACATTGATATTGCCAGTTTTTGTAGTATCTGTTTGCTTTCTTCCGTTTGTATTTCCGTGCAATTTAGCGAGTATGTTATTATTTTTAGTAAGCATATTAATCGGAATTGGTTTATCAGTGTACGTTGATATTGCTTTTGGGTTGCTTGCGTTTTGGACTGAAAACGGATGGGGACTAAGGGTAATAAGACAGGCATTAATTAAACTTTTTTCTGGAGCTATTGTGCCTATGGCATTTTTGCCAAAATGGTTTGCGAATATTTGTAAGCTGCTTCCGTTTAAATATTTAATAGATACACCAATTAATGTGTATATATACGGAGTGAATAGAGCGGCAGTTATCAGTATTATTATTCAGACCATATGGCTGATGGTATTTGTTATTTTTGTAAATGTTTTATTTAAAACAATTGCTAAGCAATTGCAGGTAAATGGTGGTTGAAAATGAAAAAGTATATTAAGTTATATATTTGTTTATTTAAAATGAATGTAAAAAAGATGATACAGTATAAAGCAGATACACTTATTGGTATTGCTTCGAATTTTTTAACACAGTTTTCAGCATTTGTATTTATATGGGCTGTTTTTGGATATGTTGAAAGATTTGAAAAATGGTCATATGGACAAATTTTATTATTATATGGGACTTTCACGATTTGCAGAGGATTGAATAATATTTTCTTTGATAATCTGTGGATAGTTGGGAAAGAATATATAAGAAGAGGCACATTTGATATTTTAGTTACAAGACCTGCAAATGTTTTATTTCAGATAATTGGTGAAAAAGTTCAATTAGATGGTTTTGGAACACTGGTTTTGGGAATTGTCACATTTAACTATGGCATTCGTAAAGAAGGTATGTATATTTCATTTGAAAATCTTATTATATGGCTTGGAATTTTTTTAATGGGAACATTAATTATTGCTGAGATAAATTTGATATTTACAGTATCTTCATTTTGGGTGGTTAGATCAAATAATATTATATGGATGTTTTTTTCGCTTGCTGATTTTGGACAATATCCATTAGATATTTTTGGATTTGGTATTAAGTGTATGCTTACATGCATTTTACCATACGGATTTGTTGCATATTATCCAGTTTGTGCGATGCTTGGGAAAATTTCGCATAAAATATTAGCATTTGAGCTTGGAATTGTATTTTTATTTGGAATTATATCAATTTGTGTATGGAGAATGGGAGTTAAAAAGTATGAAAGTACTGGAAATTAGAGAGAGTTAAAATAATTATTAAAAAAGGGGATGTGAAAACAAAATGACAAATAGAATTCAATTACATGATAGGTTAATTCTTATGTTACTAAAAAGGGAATTAAATGAGGTTGAGAAACAGGAAGTAGAGAATATAATTTTTGATATAAATTTTAATTGGGAATTATTTTTGGGAAAAGTATGTTTTAACAGAGTTAATGGTATGGTTTTTAGAAATATAAGGAATTTTACTGGTATTCCAAGAGAGGTAAAATTAATTTTAGAAATGTTGAATAATGCGCAGATAGAAAAAATAGATGCCCATAAATCAATATTAAAAGAAATTGCTGATGCATTTGAGGTTAATGAAATAAGGTACGCATTTATAAAAGGTAGTGTACTTAATAATGTTATTTATCCAATGGGGACAAGAATATCAAATGATATAGATATTCTTGTGAGTCCAAAACAATTGAGAAAAGTTGAAAAGTTGTTATCTAAATTAGGTTATGTCCAGGGGTCATATAATCCAAAATCAGATGATATTAAACATGCTTCTTTAGCTAAAAAATTATATATTAGAATGAATACTCATGAGGTACAATCATTTGTAAGATTAGAAGAAAACAAATTTATACATGTTAACACTGTTGATATAAATTTTAAACTATCAGCTAATGATTCGGTGGAGGTTACAGAATATCTCTTAGATAATACCTGTGTAGTTAGTATAGATGATTTTGAAGTAAAAACATTAGGCTGGGACTATTTTTTTGTGCAATTATCAAAACATTTATGGAGAGAAGCAATGTCAGCAAGCAAAATTCTTTCTAGTTGCGACATGCATTTTTATAAGTATTATGACTTTTATATGCTGTTGACTGATGACAGAGTTGCAATAGATTGGCAGAATGTAATTGAAATTGCAGAAAAATCTAATCAATTAAAATCGGTTTATTATGCCTTATATTCAATAAATCAGTTGTTTCCAGGGATAGTAGAAGATTCAATATTTGAAATGTTTAACTTTGAAGATACACGCTTTTTAGATGAATATATGGGTAATGAAAAGAAGGATGAAGTATTTTATTGGAATGAACCGTTTTTGGATAGGTTTTTTGATTATTCAAGAAAAACAAGAGTTGATCAAAAGGTTATAGATGCATCAGAAGAATATAAAAGAAATGTAAACAATATATAAGATAGAAGATAAAAGGTGATGCAATAATGATTAAGAGTGTAATTGATTATTTAGAAGTGGCGGTTATAAGTCATCCTGATAAATTGTCTATAATAGATATGACATTAGGAAAAATAACATATAAAAGATTATATGAGATGTCGCAATATTTTGCGTTTGAAATTAATAAAAAACACGTTCATAACCAGCCAGTTGTAATATTGATGGAAAAAAGTTCTGTTACGGTGGCAGCGTTTTTTGGGTGTACTTACACAAATAATATATATGTGCCATTAGATCCAGAAATGCCAGTGGATAGAATGAAAAAAATTATAGATGAATTGAAATGTGAACT
>JAILNW010000158.1 GCA_024691145.1 Lachnospiraceae bacterium | reverse complement strand
TCTTAACATGAAACCTTATAAGGATCCTGACGAGTTTATTAAAAATATAGGAGCGGATGAATTTCAGAAGCGAATAGATTTTTAATAAACTCGTCAGGATCCTTATAAGGTTTCATGTTAATAACCTTAACAGAAAGCCCTGCATCCCTTAAAATAGGAATCGCTCTCATGGCTGCTTTTCTTCCTGCCTCGTCACTATCATAGGTTACAAGTATATTATCGGTAAATCTTTTAAGCAGATTAGCCTGCATACCCGTAAGTGCCGTTCCAAGTGAAGCCACCGCATTATCAAATCCTGCCTGATGAAGTGATATAACATCCATATAACCTTCACAAATTATGAGATTCTTTCTTCTTGAGCTTCTTGCAATATTCATTCCGAACAGGTTCCTGCTCTTATCAAATAGCAACGTCTCTGGTGAGTTAAGATACTTTGGTTTCGCATCACTCATAACTCTTCCGCCAAATCCGATTACCTTGTTATTAATATCCATTATAGGAAACATAACTCTGTTCCAGAACTTATCATAGGCTCCTCTTTTCTCATCCATTGAAAAAAGTCCCGACTGCATAAGCACTCCATCGTTAAAACCTTTGCTTTTTAAATAAGCAAATAATCCTCCATTAACATTAGAATAACCCAAACCAAACTTTTTTATAATATCGTCCGACAGCTGCCTGTCTTTAAGATATTTGTAAGCATCTTTTCCCTTAGGAGAATTATATAACTGATAATAATAATACACAGCCGCAGCCTTGTACATATCGTACATTCTCTGCTTTAAGCTTGCTTTTCTTTTTTCTTCTTCAGTCATCTCACCTTCGGGAAGTTTTATTCCAGCCCTGTCTGCCAGGTATTTTAATGCTTCTGTAAATGTATAATTCTCATACTGCATGAGAAATGTGTATACACGGCCACCAACACCACATCCAAAACAGTGATAATACTGTTTGCTTGGACTTACAGAAAATGAAGGGGACTTTTCATTATGAAAAGGACAAAGCCCTTTATACCCGCTTCCGCTTTTCTTCAGGTTTACATATGTGGAAATAACATCAACTATATCATTTCTGGCTCTTACTTCTTCAATAATATCCCCAGAATATCTCACTAATAATCACTTCCTAGTATTAGTAAATTCTCCAGGACATTGGCATTATAACATCCTGAAAAATATTAATTGCATATCTGTCTGTCATTCCTGCTATATAATCGCACACAACCCTTTCCTTGGATTCGCCCATGGAATCCATCATATTTATATATTCTTCAGGAAGTTTATCTATATTACTAATGTAGTAATCATATAAATAACAAATAAGCTGTTCAGCCTTTGCTTCCTGATTCTTTGCTATGTTATTACGATATAAGTGTTCAAAAAGATAACTTCTTATGCCAAACAAAGCCTTGTCTACTTCCTCCGACATAATTATCTCATTCTTTCCCTGACTGTTTATTATAATATCATGAACTATGGTATTAAGCCTTTCCTGAGAAGTTGTACCAAGTACATCTTTAAATTCTCCCGGAATCTCGTTTGCCATAATAATATTTGCCCTTTCAGCATCATCAAGATCATGATTAATATAAGCAATCTTATCAGAAAGCCTTACTATCTTTCCTTCAAGTGTCATAGGCTTTCCAGAGGTTCTGTGGTTTCTTATACCATCTCTTGTTTCAACAGTAAGATTAAGTCCTTCTCCATGCTTTTCAAGCACTTCAACAACTCTCACACTCTGCTCGCTATGACTAAATCCTAAACTACATATACCATTAAGTGCCCTTTCACCTGCATGGCCAAAGGGAGTATGTCCAAGATCATGACCAAGTGCTATAGCTTCCGTTAAATCTTCATTAAGCCTTAAAGCTCTGGCAATGGTTCTTGCATTCTGTGATACTTCTAATGTATGTATAAGACGTGTTCTGTAATGATCACCTTCAGGTATCAGAAAAACCTGCGTTTTATGCATCAGTCTTCGAAATGCCTTGCTATGCAGAATTCTGTCCCTGTCTCTCTGATAATCCGTTCTTATATCACATGGTTTTTCTTTTTTATCTCTGCCCAAAGTATTAATACTAAGTGCAGCATACTCTGATAAACTATCCTTTTCCATCTGTTCCTGCATAAGTCTCAGATTAAGATTGTCCACAATATCACCCCTGACTAATAATTAGACCTCACAAAAAATATATCGGCCAATATTGTCAAATTATACACACATGTAAAAAAATTGTTTCTATAACAAAACCGACAGGTCTCCCTGCATATAATAATATAATAAGGGAAACCCTGCCGGATTATAAATCATACACCTAAAAGAACTATTCTACAGTAACAGACTTAGCTAAGTTTCTAGGCTGGTCTACATTTAATCCTCTGCTTACTGCAGCATAATATGCTATATACTGAAGCACAACTGCTGCTCCAAATGGTGCAAATCTGTCATCCATCTTAGGAAGAATAATCTGATGATCACATAAAGCTGCATCAACTGTTACACCTGCATTAGTAATAAGTATAACTCCTGCGCCTCTTGATCTTACTTCCTGTACGTTGGAAATCATCTTCGCATATACATGCTCCTGAGTTGCAAGTGCGATACAAGGAACATTATCAGTAATAAGTGAAATAGTTCCATGCTTTAATTCACCTGCTGCATATGCTTCTGAGTGAATATAGCTGATTTCCTTTAACTTAATTGATCCCTCGCATGACAATGCATAATCAAGACCTCTTCCTATGAAGAATAAGTCCTCTGCTTTATCTAACATATGAGCAATTGTCTCTATCTGCTTATCATACTTTAATATCTTCTCAACATCTTCGATTGTCTTCATAAGGCAAGCTACAAGTTCCTTAACCTCAGCATCAGAAATACACTTTTTAGCAATTGCCATTCTGAATGCAGTAAGATAAATACATGCAAGCTGAACTGTATAAGCCTTTGTACTTGCAACTGCAATCTCTGGACCTGCATGAGTATAAAGTACATAATCGCTCTCTCTTGCTATAGAAGAACCCTTAACGTTAACAATTGATAAAGTCTTGGCTCCCTTTTCCTTTGCAAGTCTTAAAGCTGCAAGAGTATCTGCAGTCTCTCCTGACTGTGAAATAGTTATAAGAAGTGTCTTCTCATCAACAATAGGATCTGCATATCTGAACTCAGATGCAATCTCTACAGAAACAGGAACTCTTATTAACTTCTCAATCATGTTCTTTCCTACAAGACCTGCATGCATTGCTGTACCACAACCAGCGATAATTATTCTGTTGCAGTCTGTAAATAAATCATCAGATATGCCATCTGTTGTAAAGTCAGGCATGCCATTCTTAACTCTAGGAAGTATAGTATTACGAAGAGCTTCTGGCTGCTCATGAATCTCTTTTAACATGAAATAATCATATCCGCCTTTTCTGGCTGCTGCAATATCCCAGCTTACATGAAGCATCTCAGGACATAACTCATTGCCATCAAGATCCATAACTGTAATCTTATCTGGAGTAAGCTTAGCAATCTGATGCTCCGGAAGTACAAAATAATCCTTTGTATACTTAATAAGAGCAACAACGTCAGATGCTATAACAGCTCCATCATCGCAGATACCTGCAACAAGTGGACTTCCATTTCTTATACAATATATCTCACCTGGAAAATCCTCAAACATAATACAGAAACCATATGCTCCATGAAGAACTTCATCAGCCTTCTTAATAGTATTTATAGGGTTTCCATCATATAAATCATTAATTACCATGGCAGCTATCTCTGTATCAGTCTGTGAGATAGGCTTCTTTCCTTTAGTTTCAAGCTCTGCCTGTAATTCCTGATAGTTTTCAATAATACCATTATGAATTAATGTAACCTTTCCTGCTGTATGTGGATGTGAGTTAATATCTGAAACTCCACCATGAGTTGCCCATCTTGTATGTCCAATACCACATGTTGTTACATCATTAGACTCTTCTTTAACTGTGTTATAAAGATTATCAACTTTACCCTTTCTCTTGATAGTCTTAATTCCACCGTCAGTAACAAATGCTATACCAGCACTGTCATATCCCCTGTATTCCAATGTCTTTAGCCCTTCAAGCAATACTTCTTTCGCGTCTAATTTTCCTGTAAAACCTATAATTCCACACATGTTAATTATACCTCTTTTCTTTCCATATAATCTTTTGTGTAAACTGTATTCTTCTTGTCCAGTCTCTCGCAAGCTGATTTGCTAAATACATAACGTGAATACACTCACGCAGAGGCATCCGCCGAAAATTCGATAACCTCTGACCTCGTCCCCCTTACTGACAACGTCCGTTTCCAAAGGGGCTGGCGCTAATTTTACATATTCTAAGATATGAAACATTTCTGTTTTTTAAGGTTGGAAATACCTTACATAATCACCCAATTATTGCATACATAATTAATTATATCAATTTAATTGTCCAATGTCAAGAAAAAAAATAGCAGCCCTCAGGCCACTATTTTTGCATATCGCTCGCTGCCAATAACATCAAGCATAAATTTATATGGAGACAATTCATTTGACGCTATCATCTCAAAGAGTTTTGGCGTACAGCCAGATACAAGTGCTACACCCTGCTCATTCATTGTAACAGGCTGCTGTTTGTTACGGCTTGCCACATTCCAGAAGACTACATCAGGAAGCTTATAACCACAGGCTGCATACTTTCTTTTGGCATTCTCAAAGTTAGTGAGACTTGCATCTTCGACACAGCAGTTAAACTCCATATCTGTTATGATAACTAGTTTTCCTGGCAGTTCTTCCTGCTTTAAATTATTATCTTTTGCAGTATTAAGTATCAGATCAAACATTGCTTCAAGGTTTGTATCAGCAACCCTTGAAAATGTTGTTAAGTATCTTAACTTATCAACAAATGTTTTTCCCTTTATCTCAATAAGCTGTGGTTTATCAGAGAACTCAATAAAGTGATTTTTAAATCTTCCTTTATTATGCTCTGCAAAATACAAGCCAAGGGATAAAGCTACTGATGCTGGAGATGGACTCTGATATCCATACATTGAACCTGAAGTATCAACTACTGCTATGGCATCTTCATCAGAACCATAGTCTGGCAGAGCCTCCCATGTTGCGTTAAGAACTTTTGCTACTTCCTCAGATACATCCTCCATACGTCCATATCTTATATATGGATCAATTAACTCGTATGGTGCCACATTATCTGCATGAAGCTTAGCAGTACCTTCGCTTGCCTTTTGTATAAACTCCATATATTTTTCCTTATCATTTCTGATGAAGGCCTGTTTATACTTAAACAAAGCTTTTGAAGGCTGTTTCTCATAATCAAAGCTGTAATCCTTTTCTCTAAGATTATTCTCAATTATATGAGTATAGGCTCTTAATTTTGAAAGAGTCTTTCTATATTCACTTAAAGACATATTAAAGGCTTTTGCTATCTTTATAGCATTTTCCCTTGTTCTGCCATTTGAAGCATTAACAGATGGGAGCCACTTTGCTAAAAGGGAAATACTTTCTCCATTGTTACAAGCCTCAAGGTCAAGATCAAGCTGATTCTTTAAATAAGCAATGGCCTCTTTTTCACAAGGTGTATCAAGTAACAATAGCAAATCATCAAATCTGCCATACTCTGCAATATATGGGATATTTTTAATTACTGAAGAAGTATTATTCTTAGCAAGATAGTTAAGAATTGTACGAAATACTCTTCTCTCACCAAGACCACCCCTTATATCCCTGCCATAGAATAAAATCTTCATGGCAATATCAGGGTTTTCTGCATAAGCCCTTATAAAGCGGTCTTTTATATCAGATTTCCCTGCCTGTCTTAATGCACCCACAGTTGCAAATAAGTCGAGACAATCACTGCTAGTTGTCTCATATGTAACTGCACCATTTTCAGTTAATGTTTTGTTTGCTTCTTTCTTTAATAAATCTAACATTGTTTATCTCTCCTTCTTTAATACAAGGCACCATATTTTGAATTAGATGTTCCAAACCTATGTAATGTTGCTGCTTGTGCCTTTATTTGTTACAAGTATTATTCTATATCAGAAGGAAAGAATTATCATGGAAAAAAAGTTACGAAGAATTTTATAAATAATTATTGACATATGAGACTACATGCTGTAGTATAAAAATATAGAGAGACTATAACATGTAGTCTCAAAAGGAGGATAGTTTATGCAAAACGTTACATTAGGAGTTGTAGAAAGCCAGTTTGCTGATATTATTTGGGAGAATGAACCCATATCTTCATCAGAATTAGTTAAAATTGCAGAAGAAAAGTTTAGCTGGAAACGAACAACAACACACACTGTTATTAAGAGATTATGTGAAAAAGAATTGTTTGAAAATACTAAAGGGATTGTTACTTCATTAGTTTCACGAGATGATTTTTATTCCATGTCTTCAAAGCAATTTGTTAATGAATCCTTTAATGGACATCTGCCTGCATTTATTGCAGCATTTACAAAAGGCAAACGCCTCTCACCCGAAGAAGCTGAAGATATCAGGAAGTTAATTGATGATGCGGAGGAGAAATAATATGTATGAAGAATTTTTTAATGTATTTAATGTAAGCATAATTGCAAGCTGGCTGATTCTTGCAATTATTGCAGCAAGACTTTTACTAAAGAAAGCACCCAGATGGATTATTGTTCTGCTTTGGGGATTAGCTGCAATAAGACTTGTTGTTCCATTTCCAATGTTGGAAATACAAACACCTGTCAGTCTTATACCAAGTGCCAAAACCATAAGTCCCACTAGTGGATCTGAGGAGATTTATGTTCATAGTGGATTTAATGTGATAGACAATGCACTTAATACAACACTTGTTAATAACAGTTTTATAGAGGATTCATCTGAAACCATATCAAATATTATTGATATATGTATTAAACTCTGGATTATCGGAATCATCACCTGTCTGTCTTATACATTTATCAGTTTTATAGTGTTTAAATTAAAGTTAAGAGCCTCAATACCTTATGAAAAAAACATCTGGCTAAGTGATTATATATCTGCTCCTTTTATCATAGGAATAATAAAACCTCAGATATATCTTCCTTCAAATATTGATAAACAGGATATTGAAAATGTCCTTGCTCATGAATGTGCACATATAAAAAGAAAAGATCATGTATGGAAACTGATAGGTTTTATAATTACATCAGTATACTGGTTTAATCCTGTTATATGGATTGCCTATAATCTCTTCTGTAAAGATATTGAGATTGCCTGTGATGAGAAAGTTGTTTCAAAACTTGAATTACCACTTAGAAAGAGTTATGCAAACAGTCTGGTTTCATTAAGTCTTCCTAAAAAAATGTTATACAGTTGTCCTTTATCCTTCAGCACACTTGGAGTTAAAGAAAGAGTTGAAAAAGTAGTTTTTTACCGCAAACCATCATTATATGTATTTATTGTATCTATTGTTGTATTTTCTTTTATTGGACTTTGCTTTTTAACAAACCCTGGAATTGCAGAAGGCAAAGTAGATAATGTAGAAATAAATACTGATAAAAATTCAGTCTATTCAGAAGAAGATATTAATTCAGCAATTGACGTTGTAATTAAAGACTTCAAACACTACCGTGGCTGCGAAATGACTGATATAAGGTATGGTTCTGATGGTTCAGAATCTTATAACATCGAAGGGTTCAAACACAGTGCAGAGACACTTGGTATAGATCCTGAAAATGCAGAATATATGGTACTATATGTCACATTCGAATGTTATGATAATACTGAAGGTTCTTCAGCTGCATTTAACCTTGGAGAATATAAATGGGAATGGGAACTTACAAGAGAAAAAGGTACCAAACAATGGATAATAGTCAATCACGGAGATGGCTGATAAATGTTTAATAAGAAAGGGGATATTTATGAAAATTAAAATGAACAAATACCAGAAGGAAGCCATAAAAGTATATGGAATCATAGCAATTGTAATAGCAATAATTATAGCTATTATATATTTTAACCCTGTGCCACTGATAAAAAAGAATAATATTTTTTATAGCGTCAGCAGCAACGATATAACAAAAGAAAGATTTGAAGATTATTACGCACAGGATTATCTTACATGCTCATCTACCGAAAGATATGGTGAATTTGATGAAACCAAAGAAAATCTGGATAATTTAGGAAAATATTTTAAATTTGAATTTACTTTCAGCATAGATAAGATAGGTCATCCTGTTCATTTTAATGAAAATATCAATTTTGAACTAGATAATAATGAGATAAATAAATATATATACTGCAAATATTGCTATTATTCTAATCCATGGGGAGACGACGGCAATACTGGTCACGGATTCTGTTCATATAGCATAGAAGGTTTTACATTGGATAAGGAACCAGAAGAAATCCTTGATATGCTGAATAACTGCAAAATAAAATTAGAACTTACAAATGATATAACTTATAAACGAACTTTTAAATTTCAAGAAACAAAAGACAAAATTGTCTATTCTGAATTTGAAGGATAAAAAGAGCTGGAGTTTTTATGCTCCAGCTTTATTTATCACTTTATTCTTCTTCAGTTGTTGTTAACATCTTTTCTCTGTTTTCTAACTTCTGTATTCTCTTCTCTCCTTCTTCAGCAAGTGTCTTAAACTCGTCCATAGTAAGCTTCATCTGAGGAAGAGCTTTCTCTTTGTAAGCTGAGATGGCATCAAGAGCATCAAATGTATCTGTAAATGCCTTCTTTAATACATCAACTGAAATATTAGTATCCATAGCCTGTTTTTGAATCTCTGTTCCCTGTTCCTTAAGCATCTTTGAAGTAGCTGCAATCATATTGTTAGTAGCCTGGTTAACTGCATTAACCTTATCAAGAACAATCTTCTGATTATATAAAGCACCTGCAACTGTAACAGCAACCTTAAGAGCAGATATTGTAACAGTTTCAGCTCTCTCAACTGCACGAATAAGTTCCTTGTTATTACGTCTTATAACCTCCATTGCAACAACACCCTGCATATTTACAGTCTGCATCTGCTGCATATCAAGAACCTTCTGTCTTAGTGGGAATAAAACCTCCTCCTCAACAAACTTGATTCTTTCAGGGTCAAGATTCTCAAACTTAGCTCTCTCAACTGCTGCGGATATAGAAGTATCCATCTCAGTAGCTAGTTCAATCTGCTGGTTTAGCTTCTTAGTAAGATCTCTAAGTTCAGCCTGCTCTATCTCAAGAGTAACATTATCATTCTTTAAAGTAGTCTTTCCCTTTCCAAGAGAAACAACAACATCCGCAATAGCTGTATCTGCTTTCTCGAACTTTGCAAAATAATTTCTGACAGGATTAAAAATCTTTCCTAAAGCACCCTGCTTAACAAAATCAATTGCAGAAGGATCAAGATCCTTCATCTTAAGCTGAAGTTCTGAAAGTCCCTTAACAACAAGACCTGTATCTCCCCCAGCCTTAGACAAATCTCCTATACGAGTTGCCAGAAACTGATTCTTCTGGCTTGACTTATAAGTTAGATCATTACCAAAATTGTCAATAGTTGAAACTATATCTCTTCTCTCCTCAAAAGAATTAAGATCCACATTAAACAACTGCTCAACATTATTTCCTGCAACTGTCTGAATCTGATTCTTTGTTTCAGGAGTAGTTGCAATCTCCATCTTTAACTCCTCATTAACCTTCTCCACATCAGGTAATTCCATTGAAAATCCCATTTTTTCGTCCTCTCTTTCTATATCATTAATTCCATTACATTTCAGAATTAAATAAATTCTTTAACTGATAAATAATATCGTCACTCTGTGATTTTATAGTAGCTGCCTCATTAATAGAAGATAATTCCTCTAGAGCTGCAATATTTTCATTGTAACCAATTGAATAAATTGGATATCCATAAGCCTCAACAATACCTCTTATGTCCTTTAAAGAACATCCTGAGTTCTGCTGTCCATCACTAAGAAGGAATATAAGTGGCTTAATATCTGGTGCTGCCTCTCCATTGGCTTCAGCCTCCTTAACTGCCTCTGCCTTAGCTTCATCAAGCATATTAATAGCAACTGCAACAGCATCATAAGTTGCTGTATTGCCTGTTGTATCAAGTGACTGTACAGCCCCTTTAAATAAAGATTGCTGATTAATATCAAACTTAGCCACTGGTAAATTAATTGTAACATCAGTACTATATGAAATAAGTCCAATATAATTATCTGAATTTATATATTGCATAGAGTTAAGAAGTGATGTTCTAAGGTTATTAATTGCCGGTCCATTCATACTTCCTGAAACATCAGCTACAAATACCGCCATAATAGTCTTAGAAGTATTCTTATTAGTCTTATAAAGTTTCTGGGCAGATATTAAAGTTGCTCCAGAAAAATCATTTGGCATTTCACTCTTATAGTTATCATTTGCATTAAATCCATAGTCAGTAGCAAGCTTCTGGGATTCAGCATTTAAACAGTACTCCGTAAACATTTTCAATAATGCCATCTTGTCTTCAGAAAGTTCACCAACTGCATACATTGGATTATCATGTCTAAGTCCGAATGGTGTAAATACGTATTCAGACTTAAGAGCTGCGTCATTTATATAAGTCTGGTACTCAAGAACAAATGCACTAAGAGAACCAGATTCAGCTGACTTTCTCATCTGTAATGTATTAAATGAAACAAGCGGAACATTTTCCTGAAACTTTACAAATCCGGCAATAGCCTTATCACTTAATAAATCACTACTATCATAACAATATAATGTTGAAATAAGGAAGTTCATACCTGTTGAGCTTGTAAATGGATTAGTATATCCCATCTTTATCTCATTATTGGCAGTTGCCTCTGTTATAGATTTCATATTAACTGCACCGTACTCAGAAACCATCTTATCATAAGTCTTCTTTGAAAGAAGAATACCTGCCTGGTTTCCAACAAGTCTCTCAGCCACCATTTCAACCTGAATATTCTTGGCTTCAATCATCTTTCCCCATAAATCATTTGAAGGAGTAATTGCATCAGGAACATACTTTCCTGAAGTTATATAATCAACAGCAAGTCCAGATGATACGGAACGTATAGAAACAGAAGCTTCCTTTCCGTTAACCGTTGGATTGCTTTTATTAAACTTCTTAGCAACTTCATTCATCCAGCCGTCTGTTCCGCTTCCTGCCTTTTCAGGTGAAACAAAAATCTCAATATTAAGTTCTTTATCACCAGTTATAGTAAGCGGATACTTAGTAATATCCGGAAGTTCCTCCTGCTCTTCAAGTATATCTTCATCTGTTATAGTGGCCTTAATTGGACTTGCTTCTTTTATCTTTATATCATCAAGTATATTTGCAAGTCTCTTAGCTGCCTTTTCCTCACTGTTACCAGAATTATCACTTCCTGCCTTTGTAATAAAGAATATAATTCCAAATATAACAACAAATAATCCAGTAAGTATTGCAATTCTCTGTTTGTTCGAAAAATTATTCATAGCCATTCCTCCATTACTTTTCTCTAATTTTTGTAATACTTTGTAGATGTAATAAGATTATTAATATCCTCTATTGCCTGTAACTGTTCAAAAGTCTGACTGTCTATAGCATCAAGCTTTGAAAGTTCAAGTAAAAGTGTATCAAACTTAGTTAAAATCTCCTTGTTCTGCTTAACCAAATCATCAACATAGTCAATGTGTTCCAGATATATCTTAATCTTACTATCTTCATCAATATGACCTCTTAAGTCCTGTCCAAAATTTCTGACTAATGAATTATACTCTTCATCGTCAAAAACATTGATTCTGTTTATAATACGTT
>JAILNW010000130.1 GCA_024691145.1 Lachnospiraceae bacterium | reverse complement strand
ATATAATATTCTAGTATGTGAAGAGAGTATAAAACGAAAGGATATAGATATTATGGAATTATGGGATATTTATGATGCAGACAAGAAGATAACAGGAAGGACTATGGTCAGAAATGACTGGAATATGAAGCCGGGAGATTATCATCTTACTGTACTTGCAATTGTGTGTAACAAGGAAGGTAATTATCTTATAACTAGAAGATCTAAAACTAAAGGATATGCACCAGGAGCCTGGGAGATTTCCGGTGGTGCAGTTCAGGCTGGAGAAAAGTCTGAGGACGCTATAAAGAGAGAGATAAAAGAGGAGACAGGAGTAGATGTATCTTCATTTGAAGGAGGATATGTTGGCTCTTACAGAAGAGACAATCCGGAGGAAAAGGATAATTATTTTGTAGATATATATAAATTTTACGGAGATATTGACGAAAAAGATATCAGGCTTCAGGAAAAAGAAACAGATGGTTATATGTTTGCAACTCTTGAAGAGATTAATAAATTTGGAGAGGCTGATAATTTCCTCCACTATAACAGTATAAAAGAATATTTATAGTTACAAAAGGAATGTACCATGGCAGAAAAATACGATTACTTTGATGAGATTAATAATGATTATGGGGAACGTATGAAGTCCATTATGAAGTTCTATCCATTTTTCAGAATTTATCAGGATGGATTAAAGAGATTTCAGGACGAGAGACTTAAGGATATTAATACAGGACTTGTTATATTTGCAGTTTTAAGATACATGGTGGAAGAGAATAACTTCCTTAACAGAGGGGTAACCTACACAGATATAAGAGAATATCTGTCTTCTTATATCGCATATACATATAATATTTATATGGATAATGATACCAAGGAAGCCCTTACTTCGGAAGTTTATGCCATGTTAACTAATCAGGGACTGCCTTATGAGTATAATTATTATAATCCTTGTGATAAGAAGACATATATGTCAAGGGTTACATATATTAAGGCAAAGATAGACACTGTAACAGGAGTTCTTAACCACTATATTACAGACAGCGGTATAGAGTTCTATCTTGAAACCAAGGAAATAAGAGAACTTAATAATATAAGTATTCAGCAGATTCTTCTTGAAAAGATGGTTAACAGCCGTAATTTCAAGGGAGCAAGACAAGTGGTAAGACGTATGTCTAATGAGGTATCCATGCTTTATGAGATGAAGAAAGAGATTCTTTCTATAATCGGCAATAATGAGTCAGAGGGAGACAGGCTTTATGAGCATTTTCAAAAGGAAAGTATGGGATGGTTTGAGCAGGAAGAAGATTACTTTGCTCATGACCTGAAACTTGTGGAAGAAGCAAGAAACAAGACCTCTAACAGTGATAATGAGGATACCATAAGGGACATTAATCTGTTGAATGATGAACTTAAGAAGGCAAGTGCAAAGTATGGGGCTTTGCTTAACGAATATGTGGATTTGAAGAAGAAAACTGATGATATAAGGAATAAGAGAAAGATAAAGGTTCTTATGTCTACATTTGATTTTCAAAGTGCATGTGAAAAGATTGCAGAGTCCAGGGACGCGGGGAATTTTTCACTTCTTGTTAATCCATTAATGGACATTAACAGGCAGAAGTTTTTTGACCTTGGCAGAATAGACGAGATACTTAATATTAAAGTACAAGAGGAAGATGAGGCAGACATAGTTGAAGAGGTTGATCTGTCTGATTACGTATTTGATGATGAAGTAGAGAATGAGAGGATTTTGACTAATCATAATAATTTTCTTAAATGTCTGTTTTTTATGTTAAATAGTCAGCAATCATTTAGTTTAAGGGGTTACAATAAGATACTTGAGACGGTATTTTCAGACAATATATTTTTAAATGGAGATTATTATTCATTTCTTATTGCACTTAGTGCAAAGGACAGGTATATTGTAAGGAATAGTGAAGATACTAAGGATGAGACTGTTTTGGATGCTGCAATCAGAAGGTATAATGAGATTTACAAGGATGCAATTTCATTTGAAATCAAGTTTTTAAGTGACGACAAGGTTGAACTAAAGTCAGGTTTTTCAACAACCAACATTATGTTCAGAAGACTTACATATAATCAGTAGAAGGCGGGTATTTTTATGAATGACAAGTCATATGATGATGCAATAGCAATTGTATGCAAATTGTTAAAAACTTTGCCATTCGGACATACCATCTGACCATTTTCATTTGTTTTAAAGTTTACTGCCCTAAATGGATTTGTATGATAATCCTCATCTTTAGTTTCTTTT
>JAILNW010000082.1 GCA_024691145.1 Lachnospiraceae bacterium | reverse complement strand
TATTGTATATATATATTAAATAAGTGTTAATGACGAGATAACACTGACAGGTACCAATGTGGCATATAAAAGTTGGAGAAACATTTATAGAAACTACAGAAGGCCATTCATTCTGGGTAGTAGGATATGGATTTAAGTATTCACATGACCTGGAAGTAGGAGACCATGTAATAACAGTTGAAGGTATCGAAGCAGAAATTACATTTGTGGAAAAAGTTGAAATAGAACCAACAAAGACATATAACTTTGAGGTAGAAGACGGGCATACATACTTCGTATCTGATGCTGAGGTATGGGTACATAATTCATCAGGAAAATGCGATGATGTAGTAGAAGAGGCAGCAGAGGCATTAGGTAAGGGTGGAAGTGGTGTTAGAAATAGAATAGGTAATCCGGTGAAACCAATGGAAAAAATATAGATATGTCATTGAATCCAGAAATGTATGCAAATGAGGTTGCTAATAAATATGGAATTAATTTAAAAGGATCTGGTCAGAAAATCAGTATTTCATATAATCTAGAGTTAGCATCAGCGGGAAGAACAAAGGCAATAAATCCGAATGTTATTGAAATAGGACCAAGTGCATTATATAGTGAAGAGGAGTTGGCAAATACCATTGCTCATGACTTGAATCATGCGAGAAGTTTTATTAAGGGCGGAAATGCTCCTGAATGGGGAGTTTGAGGTGCATATCCTGCAGGTAATTCATTAGCCGAATATATAAGAGGAGGAAGGTAAATGTGGAAAGATGACAAAGATGCTATTGAAAGAATATATACGGAACTCAAAACCATAAAAAAATTTCCTGCTGCTTGTCCTGTCTGTAATAAATTAAGTGTACATGTATATATGCATATTTATGATGATAAGACAAGGAGAGGTGGATTATGGATTTGGTGTAGTGAATGTCATTCATTTTATCATAGTTACATTTGTGTGCCAAAATTTTGGAGAAACTGTGATTTGATTAAAAAGGAGGAATTGTGCGCTATCCCAGATTATTTGGAAAAAATGAGTAGTTTAATTGATGCCCATGTTAATACTGTAATAAATAAAACAGATTGCACATTTTAATATAGAATACTTGATATATCTATCATCTACAAAAGAAGACAGTGGTGAATTGAAAGATGAAAGAAAGGCTATTAATAAACGTTCAAGACCATGGGAGGATTAACAAACTATGAAACTAAAAGAAATTCAAATGGATTTACCATTTATTAATAATGATGATATTTCAAATGAAGAATCTGTATAAATATATCAAACTACATGGAAAGACAAAAGAAGAGAATTTCAGTTGTTTAGTCGATGTATGACTTCTATGATTGAGAGACTTATGCCTTCAATTGATACGAAAAACTATTGGAAGATAATAATCGAATGCGTTGTAAGTAATCCTAAACCTGCAGGAATATATTTGCCTGAGATACTCTTTGTTCAAATATTATTTGATATAGATTGCTTTAATGAATTAGATAATTATGGAAAAAAAGTATATAATCAGTAAGGTGTTGGAAGCAGTCAATTATTTATCTTCTAAAGGTTATCTTGAACTAGAAGAATTAAAGCAACCATGTGATGTTATTATAAAATCAGACTATGTAAATGAATGGTTGTGGAAAAAAACTGTTAAACTTAAGAACAAATCTGTTCAGATTAAGGTTATACATGAAGTAGATAAAGTCAGTATTTAAGGATGGAGATAAAAAAGTTGAAGAAGTATTATTAGTGGAAGATATTCCAGATGAGTGGGTTTACAGTAAGTATTTGGTTAAGTTAGAGTGGGTGTCTGAAAACAAGGCACAGTTAACAACAAAAAATGGAGATGTTTATTTGGGCGAAATACTTTAATGATTGTCAATACTTTAGCACCACAATTCCCTTCCGCTCAAATCCAACCAACTGAATTCTACAACTATCCCGAACCCGAATCGCCTCTCAGCTATGCTGATGTCAGTCGATAGGAAAATGCGATGATGTAGTAGAAGAAGCAGCAGAGGCATTAGGTAAGGGGGGGAAAGTAACGTTCCTAATCCGTATGGGAAAAAGCGAGGACCTGCTCATCAGAAGGTGATTGAATCTACTACTCCAAAATGGAAAGGAAATTATATAAGAAATGAAGTTAAATTTGACACATCAGGTGGGACTAAAGCTTATAGATATGCTGATGCTGTTGAATATAATAAAAATGGAGAAGTTGTCGCAATATATCAAGTTGGTAAAGTTAATAAAAATGGTACGGTTATAACAAGGGAATCAAAGGCAATTGAAGAAGTATTTGATTATTAAGGAGGATATTTTGAATGTCAAAACAGATAAACTATTATATGGATAAAAAGACAGAGTGTAATTTTATTAGATTTGCTTATGATAATTCTTTTGTATTTATAAGGTGGGATGATGGTACAATGGTTAATCCGTTAGAAGATAATAGTTTATTCTATTTTATAACAAAAGAGAGATATTTTCCATTTTTGAAGTTTCGAATTG
>JAILNW010000072.1 GCA_024691145.1 Lachnospiraceae bacterium | reverse complement strand
TAGATGACCTGAGTAATATAACGAATGAGCATATAAAATATGCTATCAGATTATTTAAAAAAGATGGTAAGTAAGAAACATATCTAATATAGGAGGTAATTATAAATGTCAAAAAACGATGTAATTGAAATAGAAGGTTTAGTAGTGGAAAAACTTCCAAATGCGATGTTCAGAGTAGAACTTGAGAATGGACATAATGTTCTTGCTCACTTAAGTGGAAAACTTAAGATGAATTACATAAGAATATTACCTGGAGATAAAGTAAAACTTGAAATGTCACCATATGATTTAACTAAAGGCAGAATCACATGGAGAGATAAATAATTAAAAAAGTTTTTGCAAAAGACTTGCTATTTCTTTCAAAGAGTGATATAATATCATTTGGACTTTTGTGAAAGGAGTGAATTGAAGTGAAGGTTAGATCATCAGTAAAACCAATTTGCGAAAAGTGCAAAATCATTAAAAGAAAGGGCAGCATCAGAGTTATCTGTGAAAACCCAAGACATAAGCAGAGACAGGGCTAATACCTGATTCGCATTGTGTAAATTGTGTATGAAGTAACATATGATGATATGTGTTATTCACACAAAATCCAAACCGTAGGAACTACGGAGTTAGCCCGGTAAGTAAGAATTTTCTGGTCCCGGGAAGATTATCATATTATATGATAAGAGGTTCAAGAGCGGCTGAGTAATTGTAAGATTACTTTTTTAATAAATTTGAATCATACATTAGATGTATGAGAAGCCTGATGTGAGTCATTACACATCAGAAGGATATTGATATACATTTCACCATATAGAGCAACCACTATATGATATCGATATCGTATTTGATCAGAAGGTTGACTGATTTGACAATTATTTAGATTATTAATGGAGGTGTAACACGCACATGGCTCGTATCAGTGGTGTAGATTTACCAAGAGAAAAACGTATAGAGATTGGTCTTACTTATATTTATGGTATAGGAAGAACTAGTTCAAATCGCATTCTTGCTGAAGCTAAAGTTGATCCTAACACAAGAGTTAAGGATTTAACTGACGAGGAAGTAGGAAGAATTCGTGATGTTATAGATGCAACTCAGACTGTAGAAGGTGATTTGCGTAGAGAGATAGCTCTTAACATTAAGAGATTACAGGAAATCGGATGCTATAGAGGAATTCGTCATAGAAAGGGACTTCCAGTTCGTGGACAGAATACTAAGAATAATGCCAGAACTAGAAAGGGACCTAAGAAGACTATAGCAGGTAAGAAGAAGTAATTATAGTTAATTATTCATTATTTTGATAAATATTTAAAATCCAACAGGAGGGTTTATTAATGGCTAAGAATGTAGCAACTAAAAAAGTGGCAAAGAAGCGTGTTAAGAAACATGTTGAGCATGGACAGGCACATATTCAGTCATCTTTTAATAATACAATTGTAACCCTTACAGATGCTGAGGGTAATGCATTATCATGGGCAAGTGCAGGTGGATTAGGCTTCAGAGGTTCTAGAAAGTCAACTCCTTATGCAGCTCAGATGGCAGCAGAGACTGCTGCAAAAGCAGCTTTAGTACATGGTTTAAAATCAGTAGACGTTATGGTTAAAGGTCCTGGTTCAGGAAGAGATGCAGCTATCCGTGCTCTTCAGGCATGCGGAATAGAAGTTAACAGCATCAAGGACGTTACTCCTGTACCACACAATGGATGCAGACCACCAAAACGTCGTAGAGTCTAATTAATAGGAGGTGTAAGACATGGCAAGAGACATGAGTCCTGTTTTAAAAAGATGTAGATCACTTGGTTTAGAACCTATGTATTTGGGAATAGATAAGAAATCTAACAGAACATCAGCAAGAGCTGGTAAGAAGGTAAGTGAATACGGATTACAGTTAAGAGAAAAGCAGAAAGCTAAATTCATATATGGTGTTTTAGAAAAACCTTTCAGAAATAACTTTGAGAAGGCTAAAAAGATGAAGAACGGTACTTCAGGTGAGAACCTTCTTATAATTCTTGAATTAAGACTTGATAACGTTTTATTCAGAATGGGTTATGGAAGAACAAGAAAAGAATCAAGACAGATAATTGATCATAAGCACGTTCTTGTTAATGGAAAGTGCGTAAGCATACCATCATATCAGGTAAAACCTGGTGATGTTATAGAAATCAAAGAAAAGTACAAGACAATCCAGAGATATAAGGATATTCTTGAAGTAACTGGTGGAAGACTTGTTCCAGCTTGGCTTGAAGCTGATCATGATGCTTTATCAGGAACTGTAAAGGAAATGCCAACTAGAGAAATGATTGATGTACCTGTTAATGAGATGTTAATCGTCGAGTTGTATTCTAAATAATAATTAGGGAAAAAAGATCCCAAAGGAGGGCCATATAGTGTTTGATTTCGAAAAACCAAAAATAGATATTGTGGAGATATCTCCAGATAAAAAGTACGGCCGTTTTGTTGTTCAACCACTCGAAAGAGGATATGGTACAACACTTGGTAATTCATTAAGAAGAATTATGCTTTCATCATTACCTGGTGCAGCAGTAAGTCAGGTTAAGATTGACGGTGTTGTACATGAGTTTAGTTCAATTGAGGGCGTTAAAGAAGATGTAACTGAAATTATTATGAACATTAAGAGCCTGGCAATTAAGAACACTAGTGAATCGCAGGATCCTAAGATTGCATATATCGAATATGAAGGCGAAGGTGTTGTAACTGCAGCTGATATTCATGTGGATTCTGACATAGAGATATTGAATCCTGACCTTGTTATTGCAACTTTAAGTGGCGGTAACAATTGCAGATTGTATATGGAACTTACAATCACAACAGGAAGAGGATATATTTCATCTGAGAAGAACAAAACTGATGATGTGCCAATCGGTGTTATACCAATTGACTCTATCTACACTCCTGTAGAACGTGTTAATTTGACTGTAGAGAATACTCGTGTTGGTCAGATTACAGATTATGATAAGTTAACATTAGATGTATTTACTAATGGTACCCTTGATCCAGATGAAGCTGTAAGCCTTGCTGCCAAGGTACTTAGTGAGCATCTTAATTCGTTTATTGATTTATCAGATAAAGCTAAGAATGCTGAGATTATATCTGTTAAAGAGAGCAATGAGAAAGAGAAAGTTCTCGAGATGAATATTGATGAACTTGAGTTATCAGTTCGTTCTTATAACTGTCTTAAGAGAGCTGGTATCAATACAGTTGAAGAATTAACTAATAAGACTTCTGAAGATATGATGAAGGTTCGTAACCTTGGACGTAAGTCATTAGAGGAAGTTTTGGCTAAGTTAAAAGAACTTGGATTATCACTTAATTTAGGCGATGATAATTAAGCCTATTATATAAATTTGTTTATCTTATAAATTGTGTACATACGCATAGTAAGATTGTTATTATAATTAAGGAGGTATAGCAATGGCAGGCTATAGAAAACTTGGAAGAACTTCAAGTCAGAGAAAGGCTTTACTTCGTAGCCAGGTAACAAGCTTGATTTATCATGGAAAAATTGTTACTACTGAAGCTAAAGCTAAGGAAATTCGTAAAATTACTGAAAGCTTAATAGCACTTGCTGTCAGAGAAAAAGATAACTACGAAGAAGTTACTGTTACAGCTAAAGTTGCTCGTAAAGATAAAGATGGTAAAAGAGTTAAAGAAGAAGTTGATGGAAAGAAAGTTACTGTTTTTGACGAAGTAGAAAAAACAATAAAGAAAGATAATCCATCACGTCTTCATGCAAGAAGACAGATGTTAAAGGTTCTTTACTCTGTTACAGATGTTCCTGCAGAATCAGCTGGAAAGAAAAAAGGAACTAAGAAAATTGATTTAACTGAGAAGTTATTTGAAGACATAGCTCCTAAGTACGCAAGCCGTAACGGTGGTTATACTAGAATGGTTAAAATAGGACCTCGTAAAGGCGATGCAGCAATGCAGGTAGTTATTGAATTAGTATAATATTAGAATTATATCAATAAGTGGTTGTCTTTTGGATTACTATATAGTAATATAAGGACAGCCACTTTTTTATTTGATAAGAAATACGACCCGCCACAGGCGGAGAGTTTTGCGAGCAAAACTCTTTATATGGGATGTGATGATATGAGTTTTATTAAGTCGGAAAAACTTAAGTTTGAATATATAAGACGTGATGAGAATGGCAATGTTGACAGCATCAATAAAGCCATAGATGAAGTAGATCTTGATATTGAAAAGGGACAGTTTATAGCTATACTTGGAAGTAACGGCTCTGGAAAGTCTACCCTTGCAAAGCATATTAATGCTCTTCTTACACCTGCTGATGGAACCATGTGGATTAATGGCAATGATACAAAAGACGCAGAAAAGCTTAAAAACATAAGGCAAAGTGTTGGAATGGTATTTCAGAATCCAGATAATCAGATAATAGGTTCAATTGTAGAGGAAGATGTGGGATTTGGTCCTGAGAATATTGGAGTTCCTACAAAGGAAATATGGAACAGAGTAGATGATGCCTTAGAAAAAGTTGATATGAATGACTTTAGATTAAAGTCCCCTAATAAATTATCGGGAGGACAGAAACAAAGGGTTGCTATAGCAGGAGTTCTTGCGATGAAACCACAGTGTATTGTTCTTGATGAACCTACAGCAATGCTTGACCCGCAGGGAAGAAGGGACGTTATAGATACAATTACAAAACTTAATAAAACTGATAATATCACAATTATACTTGTTACCCACTATATGGAAGAAGTTGTTAATGCAGACAGGGTAATAGTATTAAATAAAGGGAAAATTGTGATGCAGGATACACCACGTGGTATTTTCTCTCAGATTGAGAAATTAGAGAGTTTTAATCTCGATGTACCTGAAGTAACTAAAGTTGCAAATATGCTCTCAAAATCCGGATTAGAGATATCTGATGGCATTTTGACGGTTGAGGAGCTTGCAGATGAGATAATGGCAGCTAAAAAGGTGAGGATATGTTAATTATTTTAGATAATGTAAGTTATGTATATAATAAAGGGTTTGCAGATGAGAAAACAGCTCTTGATAATATAAGTCTTACCATTGAAAAAGGTGAGTTTATAGGTATCATAGGTAAAACAGGTTCTGGAAAATCTACACTTGCAAAGCACCTTAATGGTCTTATGAAAGCAACCTCTGGAAGCATTTATTTTGAAGGAAAAGACATATATGATAAAGATTACAATCTTACAACATTAAGGCAGAGAGTAGGTCTTGTGTTTCAATATCCAGAATATCAGATATTTGAAACAACGATACTTAGAGATGTTTCATTTGGACCAGCAATGATGGGACTTCCTTTGCTTGAGGTACAGTTAAGAGCCTTTGATGCTATTAAAAAAGTTGGAATAAGCGATGAACTTTTAGATGTTTCACCATTTGAATTATCAGGAGGACAGAAAAGAAGAGTTGCAATGGCAGGGGTTCTTGCCATGAAGCCGGATGTTCTTGTACTTGATGAACCTGCGGCAGGGCTTGATCCAAAGGGAAGAAAAGATATACTTGATATGGTTAAAAAACTTCGTGAAGAAACAGGTATCACTGTAATAATGATTTCCCATAGCATGGAGGATATGGCTAAATATGTGGACAGATTAATTGTTATGGATAACGGAAAGATTGCATTTGATGATAAAACAAGAGAAGTATTCAGACATTCAAAAGAACTTGAAAGCATGGGACTTGATATTCCACAGGTAACGAAGTTGTTATACAGGCTTAATGAAATGGGACTAAATGTAGATACAGGAAATATAACTGTAGAAGAAGTAAAAGATGAGATTTTAAGAGGTTTTGTAAAATGATGCGAGATATTACGTTAGGACAATATTACAGAGTAGAATCATTTATCCATAAACTTGATCCAAGAACCAAGATTATTGGAACATTTATATATATGCTTCTGATTTTTATCTGTGATACAATTCCATGTTATATTGTGGGAATATTAATGCTTGGACTTGTTATAAAAAAGTCTAAAATTCCACTAAGATACATGGTAAGAGGACTCAGATCAATACTTGTACTTATGATTTTTACTGTAGTATTTCAGCTGTTTTTTACAACTGGAGGAAAACTTGTTGTAAACTGGCACTTTATCAGAATATACAGTACCGGAATAAAGATGGCAGTGATATTAATAATAAAGCTTGTGCTGCTTGTTATGGGCTCATCTGTTATGACATATACAACAACACCTAATCAGTTGACAGATGGATTTGAATCAGTGTTAAAGCCATTAAAGGTATTTAAGGTAAATTCACACGAGATTGCCATGATAATGTCTATAGCTTTAAGATTTATTCCTATTCTTGTTGATGAGGCAGATAAGATTATGAATGCCCAGATGGCAAGGGGGGCGGATTTTGAACATGGAGGCATAGTAAAGAAAGCAAAAAACATGCTTCCACTGCTTGTACCGCTGTTTGTCAGTGCATTCAGAAGAGCAGATGAACTGTCACTTGCTATGGAGGCAAGATGTTACTTTGGCGGTGAAGGAAGAACAAAGATGAAACCACTAAAGTATTCAAATCTTGATAAAATAGCTGCAACGGTACTTACAGTATATACTGTACTTGTTATTGTACTTTACAGATTTTTATAAAGGAAGATAGTATGAAAAGAATAAAGCTAACTGTAAGTTATGATGGAACTAATTATCATGGCTGGCAGATACAGAATAATGGTATTACCATAGAAAGTGAATTAAACAGAGCTTTAACAGATTTGTTTGGTACAGAGATTATAGTTACGGGAGCCAGCAGAACAGATGCAGGGGTACATGCCATTGGAAATGTTGCTGTATTTGATGTGGAAACAAGAATGCCTGCTGAAAAGATTGCATATGCACTTAATGCGAGACTTCCTGAAGATATAATAGTCCAGACTTCGGAAGAGGTATCAGATGATTTTCATCCAAGACACTGTGATTGTGAAAAAACTTATGAATACAGGATATTAAACAGAAAGATGCCACTGCCAAATGTAAGATTAAATAGCCACTTTATATGCTATGATTTGAATATAGAACTGATGAAAGAGGCAGCTTCATGCTTTATAGGGTATCATGATTTTAAAAGTTTTTGTGCAGCAGGAAGCCAGGTACAGGATACCCATAGAACCATATACAGCCTTGAAGTTAATAAATATGATGATATGATTACAATAAGAGTAAGGGGCAATGGCTTTTTATACAACATGGTAAGAATTATTGCAGGAACATTAATTGAAGTTGGAAAAGGAAGGATAAAACCTGAGGATATTGAGAATATAATTAGCGGAGCCGACCGGAAATTAGCTGGACCAACAGCACCTGCCAAGGGACTTACACTGGTGGAGATAAGATATAAAAAATAGGACTATTATCTCATTTATTTACAATTATTTACAGTC
Source organism: Lachnospiraceae bacterium (assembly GCA_024691145.1). Classification (GTDB taxonomy): domain Bacteria; phylum Bacillota; class Clostridia; order Lachnospirales; family Lachnospiraceae; genus JAILNW01. The sequence continues at coordinate 6,646 of JAILNW010000072.1, read as the reverse complement.
GATATATAGAAAATAGAAGTGTTCTATATATTGGCTGTTTTTTTGTTTATTCTTTTCTGATAATTTGAAAAAAGTCAGAACAATTACACAACTCAAGAAAAAGAGAAAAAATGCCGATAAATAGAACATAATGGAAATATTTTTAATGTCAAAATTTAATATAATTATGCTAATGAACATAATTAGAGTGGTGTGGAAATTCACTGAAAAGGTAGTAGAAAATTTTTTTAAAATTTTTTTAATTTTGCTATTGACTTTTTTTAATTCGTAAGATATAATGATTATTGTTCGGTGAGGACATCAAATAAATATAGGGTTATAGCCAAACGGTAAGGCAGCGGACTCTGACTCCGTCATTTCAAGGTTCGAATCCTTGTAGCCCTGTTCATTAGCACTGTGTGAAAACATGGTGCTTTTTTGTGTTATAGGATATATGCTCTTAATATACTATTGCACAAAATAGAATTACATAACTTTTAAGACATAATAACAATAAGCGGTTTTGGGAAACCAGTTGTGAGGAATGTATCAAGTAAATGTATAATAAGACATTTGTCGGAAACGGAGGCACATATGGTAAGACTACTACAAAGAATTTTGGAATCAATCGAAAAGATTGAACAGAAGGTAATTGAAGTTGAAAAAAAATCGGGTAAGTTGTTATCAAAGCCTTTAGAGGTTAAAGAACGTATAATGGAAGGAAGCAGGCGGATTGATAAGGGACTGATTATCAGAATAGGAGTAGCAGCTTTTGCTGTATTATCATTTTCATATCTTGTACTTTGGAAAATGAATGGAATTGTAGATAACAGACTTTCAGACTTCGATAAAAAGATGTGTAAGGAAAAAATGGCGGAAAGCGGCATTATTTTAGGAGAAAATATTCTGGCTGATGATTCTGAAAAAGAAAAGGAAAATATTATTCTTGAAAAGGCATCATCACAGGGGCTTATATTATTAAAAGAAAATGAGGGTAATGAGAATCTTGTTGCAGTGCTTTGTGAGACACAGAACTTTGCAGCAGAGTCTCTGGAAAACGTAGAAAATCCAGTAAAACAGGAGAAACAGCCACAGGTTGTGGAAAATGCAATAGACGAGGTACCGGCAGCAGAAAATCCAAAGGAAGAGACACCTGCTGTTTATGAGCCAATTAAGATTGAATCAGAAATTGGTGTTATGACAGAAAGCGATAAAGCTGAAGATATGAAGGCTGTAGAGAAAAAGCCTGCATATACATTTAAAAGTGGCGAAAATAATACTAAATGGCTGGCAAATGTTAATACTAACAGTTATAAAAAGGCAAACCTTAAGACAAAAGGCGGTTACAAGTATTATTATGAAGATGGACAGGTTGTTTCTAATGTGGGAATTGATGTTTCTGCACATCAGGGAACAATAAACTGGAAGAAAGTAAAAGATGCCGGTGTTGAATTTGCAATGATTAGAGTTGGATTCAGAGGTTATGGCAAAGGCAAACTGGTAATTGATTCATATTACAAGAAAAATATTGAAGGTGCATTGGCAAATGGTATTAATGTAGGAGTTTATTTTTTCTCATCGGCTATAACAGTTAAAGAAGCCATAGAAGAAGCGGAACTTACATTACAGTGCATAAGAGATTATAATATTACATATCCTGTTGCATTTGATACTGAATTTGTCCCTGATGAAACAGCAAGAATGAATACATGCAGCATGACTAACAAGTTGAGAACAGATATGTGTATAGCATTTTGTGAGAGAGTAAGAATTGCAGGTTATACCCCTATGGTTTATGCATGTAAAAGCTGGCTTACAGATGCATTACAGTTATCAAGACTCAACAGTTATGATATCTGGTATGCAAGATATAATGATACTCCAGACTATCCATATTCATATACTATATGGCAGTTTAGTGAGTCAGGAAGTGTGCCAGGAATCAATACAAAGGTTGATATGAATGTTGGATTTAAGAATTATACTGCAATAAAATTAGCTGAAGAACAAAGAAAACTGGAAGAAGAAAGAAGGGCACAGGAAGAAAGACTTGCAAGGGAAAGAGCAGAGATTGAAGCAAGACATAAAGCTGAAGAACTTGCAAGGCAGCAGGCAGAGGAAAAAAGACAACGGGAAGAAGCTGCAAGAATTGCAGAAGAAGAGAGAAAAGCTGAGGAAGAAAGAATTGCAAGAGAAAAAGCCGAAGAACTAAGAAAACAGCAGGAAGAAGCTGAAAGACTTGCCAAGGAAAAACAAGAGGAAGAGGCAAGATTAAAGGCTGAAGCTGAAGAAAAGGCAAAAGAAGAAAAACAGCAGGAAAATTCTCAGCAGGAGGCAACAGAACAGGTAGAGCAGATCGAGGATATGGCTGTTTCACTTGCAGGTGAAGCAGATGTTGTAATCCAGCAGGAATAACAAAAGATTTATAAAGCTCACACTGGTTTGGTGTGAGCTTTTGTATGTGTATTTTTATGAACAATTCTATAAAAACTTTACTTTTGTTGTAAAAAGTGATAGTCTAAAATGGAGAGTAAAATTATGATGAGTTATCGTATGCAATTATACGATTGACAAGATTATAAATTCAATATAAGGAGGATATTCATAATGGCAAGAAAAATGAAAACTATGGATGGTAACACAGCTGCAGCTCACGTTTCATATGCGTTCACAGATGTAGCGGCTATCTATCCTATCACACCATCATCACCAATGGCAGACTATACTGACACTTGGGCAACTCAGGGAAGAAAGAACATCTTCGGACACGAAGTAATCCTTTCAGAGATGCAATCAGAAGCAGGTGCAGCAGGTGCAGTTCATGGTTCATTGGAGGCAGGAGCTTTAACAACTACTTATACAGCATCACAGGGATTATTACTTATGATTCCTAACATGTACAAGATCGCTGGTGAATTATTACCAGGTGTTATCAACGTTACAGCTCGTGCTCTTGCTAGTCATGCATTATCTATCTTCGGCGATCATTCAGATATCTACGCATGTCGTCAGACAGGTTTTGCTATGTTATGTTCAAGCAACGTTCAGGAAGTTATGGACTTAGGAGCAGTAGCTCACTTAACAGCAATTGAGGGAAGAGTTCCATTTATGCACTTCTTCGACGGATTCAGAACTTCACACGAGATTCAGAAAATCGAGATCTGGGACTATGAAGATCTTAAAGACATGTGCAACATGGAAGCAGTTGATGCATTCCGTAAGAGAGCACTTAATCCAGAGCATCCAGTAATGCGTGGTACAGCTCAGAACCCTGATGTATTCTTCCAGGCAAGAGAAGCTTGTAACCCATATTATGATGCAATTCCAGATTTATGCCAGGCATATATGGATAAAGTTAATGCAAAGATCGGTACAGACTATAAGTTATTCAATTATTATGGTGCTGCTGATGCAGAGAAAGTAATAGTAGCTATGGGTTCTGTATGTGATACTATAGATGAAACTATCGACTACTTAAATGCAGCAGGCGAGAAGGTTGGTGTTGTTAAGGTTAGATTATACAGACCATTCAGCGCTAAACACCTTGTAGAAGCTATACCTGAGACTGTTAAGTTAATCAGCGTATTAGACAGAACTAAAGAGCCAGGTGCTCTTGGCGAGCCTTTATACCTTGATGTAGTTGCTGCATTAAAGGGAACTAAGTTCAACAATGTACCTGTATTCTCAGGACGTTACGGACTTGGATCAAAGGATACTACTCCAGCAGATATCATTGCTGTATATCGTAACACAGAGAAAGAGAAATTCACATTATCTATCGTTGATGATGTAACTAATCTTTCACTTGCAAGAGGAGAGAATCCAAATACTACTCCAGAAAGCACTATAAGCTGCAAGTTCTGGGGATTAGGAGCAGATGGTACTGTTGGTGCTAATAAGAACTCTATTAAGATCATTGGTGACCACACAGACATGTACGCTCAGGCATACTTTGATTATGATTCAAAGAAATCAGGCGGTGTAACTATTTCTCACCTTCGTTTTGGTAAGGATCCTATTAAGTCTACATACCTTATCAACAAGGCTAACTTCGTTGCATGCCACATGCCAGCTTATATTACAAAATACAACATGGTTCAGGATCTTAAGGATAACGGAACATTCTTACTTAACTGCTCATGGACTCCAGAAGAAGTTGAGCAGCATTTACCTGGACAGGTTAAGAAATATATGTATGACCACAAGATCAACTTCTATATCATTGATGGTTTCAAGTTAGGTAAAGAGATCGGTCTTGGCGGACGTATCAATACAATTCTTCAGTCAGCTTTCTTTAAGTTAGCAGATATCATTCCTTCAGAGGATGCTATTAAGTACATGAAGGATGCAGCTACTGCTTCTTACTCTAAGAAGGGTGATGACATCGTTAAGATGAACCACGACGCTATCGATGCAGGTGCTAATGCATTTGTTAAGATTGAGATTCCAGAGTCATGGGCTAACGCTGAAGAAGTTAAGCTTGGAGCAGATGTTTCAGGTGACAGAGCAGATGTTGTTAAATATGTTAATACTATTCAGAATGCAATTAACTCACAGACTGGTAACGACCTTCCTGTTTCAGCATTTGTTGATTATGCAGATGGTACATTACCACTTGGATCAGCAGCATTCGAAAAACGTGGTGTTGCTATAGATGTTCCTTCATGGGATCCTGAGAAGTGTATCCAGTGTAACCAGTGTGCTTATGTTTGTCCTCATGCAGCAATCAGACCAGTTGCTATGACTGCAGAGCAGGCAGCTAATGCACCAGAAGGAAAGACTGCAGATCTTAAGGGAATTGATGGTATGAAGTTTGCTATGTCTATATCAGTACTTGACTGTACAGGATGTGGATCATGTGTTAACGTTTGTCCTGATAAGGTTCAGGCACTTACTATGCAGCCACTTGAGAGCCAGTTAGATAACCAGGCTATGTTTGATTATGGTGTAACTCTTGATACTCCAGCTGAAGTAACTGAGAAGTTCAAAGAAAGCACAGTTAAGGGAAGCCAGTTCAAGCAGCCACTTCTTGAGTTCTCTGGAGCATGTGCAGGTTGTGGAGAGACTCCTTATGCTAAGTTAATGACTCAGTTATTCGGAGATAGAGCTTATATCGCTAATGCAACAGGTTGTTCATCAATCTGGGGTGGATCATCACCAGCATCTCCATACACTGTAAATAAAGAAGGCAAGGGACCAGCTTGGGCTAACTCATTATTCGAGGATAACGCTGAGTATGGTTTCGGTATGCAGCTTGCTCAGAAAGCTTTAAGAAAGCGTGTATTAGACAGCGCTGAAAGATTACTTGAAGTTGCTGAGAAAGATGATGTTAAGGCAGCTCTTGAGAAGTATCTTGCTACTAAGAATTCAAGCACAGACAATGCAGCAGCTACTAAGGAATTAATCGCTGTATTAGAGGCTTGTGGATGTGATAATGAGGATAGAAATTATATCCTTGCAAATAAAGATTTCGCAGCTAAGAAGTCACAGTGGATCTTCGGTGGTGACGGATGGGCTTACGATATCGGATTTGGCGGACTTGACCACGTACTTGCTAGTGGACAGGATGTAAACGTTCTTGTATTCGATACAGAAGTTTACTCTAACACTGGTGGACAGTCTTCTAAGTCAACTCCTACAGGTGCTATCGCACAGTTCGCAGCAGCTGGTAAGGAAGTTAAGAAGAAAGATCTTGCAGCAATAGCAATGAGCTATGGTTATGTATATGTTGCACAGATCGCTCAGGGTGCTAGCCCAGCTCAGTGTTTGAAAGCATTTATCGAGGCTGAAAGCTACGAAGGACCTTCACTTATTATCGCTTACGCTCCATGTATCAACCATGGTATCAAGGGTGGTATGAAGGGTGCTCAGACAGAAGAGAAGAGAGCTGTAGACGCAGGATACTGGAACTTATTCAGATTCGATCCACGTCTTGAGGCTGAAGGAAAGAACCCATTCCAGTTAGATTCTAAGGAACCAACTGAGAGCTATCAGGATTTCATCATGAGTGAAGTTCGTTACAACAGACTTGCTAGAAGCAATCCAGAAAGAGCAACTAAGTTATTTACTAAGGCTGAGGAAGATGCTAAGAAGAAATTTGAAGCATTAAAAGCTAAAGCTGATAAATAATATGTGAACATTTATATAAAGAAAAAGACTCCTGTAAAAGGGAGTCTTTTTTGTTGCATAAGGTATATCGATAGTTTATAATACAAATATAATGATTATTATATAGTGCAGAAAGGCAGGTTGGTTTTGTGAAGAAGAAAGTTATATTAGGAAGAGACGATTATCGAAAGCTTATTGAAACTAATGGTTATTATGTAGATAAGACTTTGTTGATTGAAGAATTTATGGAATATGATTCTGAAGTAACACTTATTACACGTCCAAGACGTTTTGGTAAAACTCTCAATATGACCATGTTAAGAGACTTTTTTGATATAACACAGGATTCTAAAGCTATATTTGAGGGAACCAAGATAATGCAGACAGAATATGCTAATAGTATTAATACTATACCAGTTATATATTTGACTTTTAAAGACTGTAATGGAGTTAATGCAGATAGCCTTATAGTTGCTTTAAAAAATCAATTACGTTATGAATATTTAAGACAGAGTATGAACATTCAAGATACAAGCAAAATCTCTGAAGATTTGTATAA
>JAILNW010000067.1 GCA_024691145.1 Lachnospiraceae bacterium | reverse complement strand
TGGAAGAGATATGGATAAGATGCATGAAAGCGGTCTTACTCCTGTAGCCTGTGAAAACACAGTAACATTTAAGGAGGCAAAGACAACATTTCTTTGCAAAAAGCTTTTTAAGCAGACTATCGATACTGATAATATTCCTGCAGACTTACAGGAAAAGTTCTATCCTACTAAGGATGACCACGATATGTATATTGCAGAAGTAATATCTATACTATAGCTGCAAGAAAGAGCCGGCAATTGCCGGCCCTTTTGATTATATCTTTATATCTTATTCTTTCTCTTCTCCATTCCAGGTATTATCATATATCTTTATATTGCTGTTATTTTTATTTGTATAATACATACCTATCTTATCATCTTCAGCAATTATCTCATTATCATAGAATTTAAATCCACTTGTGTTTGTTAAAACAACTATATACTTTGTATTAAAATTACTTCGTTTCTGGCAGATAAATTTATTATCATGCACCTTCGTATCATAATGTTCCGCTCCCGTATCAAGATAAGCACCTGCTTCTAGAGGCACTTTACAGTTAATTACAACATTATCATAGATATCAAAATCATAAACATCATCTCCTGCTTCTTCTGCCCCTAATGCTATTCCACACTGGCTGTCTATTATATAGTTATTACAAAAGGTTACATTTCTCGAACCGTCACAATAAAGCCCTGCGCTCATGGCATTTGGAGAATTACATGATTTTATAAGGCAGTTTGATACTGTTATTTTTCGTGCCTGATTATAAATATCCTCTGATGCCTTAGTATGATCATAATTACCTGCTATATCTATTCCGATATTTCCTGTATTATTAATGGTACAGTTCGTTATTGTACAGTTCTTTACATTTCCATTAATGGTTAAAGCTTCACAATAACCTGTAGTACAATCATGTATATAACAATTTGATATTGTTATATCACTAATTGATTTTTCCGCATCTCCATATACAACAAAAGGATTTATACCCATTTTTTTTGGCTTTTTACATACTATACTGGCCATCTCAATATTCTCTATCTCTATATTCTGGCATCCCCCTGAAATTTTCATGCAGTAATCAAAGTTGCTCTTTCCGGTAAATTCCTTAATATAAAAACCACCAAACTTAATATATCTGCAGTTTTCCTTAAATGTAAACCTGGAATTTTTAAATACAACCCTTTCATTTGGATAATTTTTTATGGTAATATAATTATCCTTTGCGCCTTCACAGTCAATGGAATAATTACAATCTGTATAATAGCCCTTTCTTACTAAGATAACATCCCCTGCTTTTGCATTTTTTAAAGCCTCTTGTATTTCCTTCTCTGTTTTACATAGAATTGGATTATCATAAGACTCAATATCATTATCTTCTTCCACCAGCTGATACCCGATATCAGCTGGTATATCATACCTTTCTCTTATCTTTCCAAAGTAAGTTGTTATTCCTGCTGCTAATACAAATGCTGTTATTAATGCTATATTTCTCAAAAAAATCATCTCCTTTAAAAATAGGTAAAATTTACCTGTAAAATTTGTATTTTCCCATGCCGAAACTGTTTACGAGAGTGTAAATAGTTTTGAGGGAGGATAATTTATGCGAAAAAAACTAATTATTTGTTCTGCAGTAGTATTGTGCCTTGCTATATGTCTTTTTGTCTCGATATGTAATGGCATTGCTACGCCCCATAAGCAAAATTCCGGTATTTCTGATAAATCACAAAAAAATACTAACAAAGAAACAAGTGCCTCAGCTATAGATATGACAGATGCTTTATCTACAGCACCTCTTGTTTCTTCTGATAACACAACTGATAACACAGCTGATAATACAGCTGAAGTTACATCTGATACCGAACTTTTTGCTTCTGCAGATTCCTCTGTCAAATCAAGTAACAAAACAACAAAAAAATCAACAGCTGTTCCTGATACAAAACCATTTACATCCCCTTCAGCAAATGTAAATGCGCAACCTGCTTCAACACAAAACAGCCAGACTGCTGCAACTCCTGTTTCAACAAAAGCCACTAAATCAACTTTAGCGCCTGCTTTAGCCAGAACAGGCAAACCTTCTGCAGCTCCTGTTTCAACAAAAGCTGCCAAATCTACTGCAAAACCTGTTATAACACCTGCTCCTGTGGTTAAAACAGCTATTCCCACAGCAGCACCACAAAATAGTATTTCCATAGCTTCTGATTCCATCATATGTTCGAGCTCTGAGGATATACAGAATGCTTTAAAAAATGTTAATGCAGGCCAGACAATTTATATAAAAAACGGTACTTATTCCGACCTGACACTTAAAATAAGAAATGCCGGCACAAATAATTCATACATTTCCCTTAAGAACTACCCAGGTGAAAAGCCTGTATTTAAGAATACAAAATTTAAAATATATGACACCTGCCATTATATGAATATTGAAGGCTTAACAATTAAAGCTATGAATGCCTCAGGTACATATGACTTTTGCATGAGACTTTCAGGTGGCTGTTCTGATATTAAATTAACTAATATAGAATTTTCTAATATTACCTGCAGTGACCCTGCAACGGGAGGCATATCTGTGCTTTCTGTTTCAGGTGACAGCGAAACTCCTATATCTAATATTACTATATCAAACTGCAATATACATGATTGCACAACTGGAAGGTCTGAAGCCATTACTATTAAAGGCAATACAACAGACTGTGTTGTAAGTAATTGTACAATCAATAACACTGGTAATATTGGAATTGATATAGCTGGTAACTACTCTGGCTCTGACTATCCAAGTGGAGCCACAAATCAGGCACGTAATATACTTGTTACTAAAAACCGTATTCTTAACTGTACTTCACCAAATGCCAGCAGTGCCGGCATATATAGTGATGGTGCAAGGAACATTACATTTTCCTATAACATGATACAAAGCTGTCACTGTGGTATCTCTTTAGGAGCTGAAGAAAGCGGAGCTGATGTTTATAATTCATATGTTTATAATAATCTTATTGTTAACTGTGGAAGAGGAATTGCAGTTGGAGGATATAAATCAACCAGTGCAAAACACTATAACAGTTATATTTACAATAACACAATTGTTTGCAGTGATATGAAAACATTGTCTGGTTCTAAATATGGTATAACAGTTACAAATACAAGCAACCTGAATTTTTATA
>JAILNW010000060.1 GCA_024691145.1 Lachnospiraceae bacterium | reverse complement strand
GAATGTTTTAAGTATAAATTATATATTATTAATAATAAGGAGAGATATAATGAAATTCGATGAAAAACTCAACATGGTGTTCAAATCACTTACATTGAAGAATACCACAATTGCAAAAAGGACTAATGTTGACCCTTCTCTTATCAGCCGTTTTAGAACAGGTCTTCGTTTACCTAAATCTAATAATCCACAGCTTGATAAATTATGTGAAGGAATTGTTGATTACGCAGCAGAGCATGATACTCTCAGAACAATAACAAGTCTTATTGGTGCACCTTCTGACATTACTCAGGAGCAGTTAAAAGATTCATTAAAAGACTGGTTATTAACTATTTCTGATCCTGTAGTTTCAAGCGGAAGAACTATGATTGACTTAAAGGCACCTAAGTTTTTAATGAACTTTGGTGAAAAACTTGATAAAGCCATGACTCTTCTTGACTTATCAAATATCAGTTTATCACATGCCATTGGCATTGATCCTTCGCTTATAAGCCGTTTTAGAAATGGAACACGTACACCTTCCACAAGAAATGATGCTATGACCCAGATTAGTACATTTCTCTATAATGAAGCTGAAAAGTGTAATAAAGTACATGATTTACTTGAACTTGCAGAATTTAACCCTGCATATGTTAATAATAATAAAGAATTAATTATTGCAAACATAACAGACTGGCTTAACAACAGACGTGAGATGGCTGAGCACTCTGCTTTAGTTGCATTTCTCACTAATGTAAACTACGTTTCTGGTGAAGAAGAATACGATTATGATGATGAAATTGATATAAAAAAATTACTAGACAGCAGCATTGATGAGTCTTCTAATGTTTATACAGGACATGATGGTTTAAGAAAAGCAACTTCAAGACTTGTTGCTAATATTTTAAATAGTGACAAAGCCAACGTTGTTAACATCTTTACTGATCAGAATTTTAAATGGTTAAAAGAGATCGATGGTTTTATTGATGCTATTATTGCTGCATTTAATTATGCATTATCAGAGAAGGAGTTACAGATTAATATTCTTCATAGTATGAATCATGCACCTGAAGATACTTTCTTCGAAATAGAAAGATTCCTTCCTGTACATGTACATGCTAATATTAATTCATTCTATCTTCCAGGAGGATACAGCCGTTACCTTTCTAATACATTTTTAATTGCACCTGGTGTAGGAGCCGTTGTTGGTAACGTTGTACTTGATAATGAAGATGCAGGAAGATACTATTACTACGATAATAACGATGATATAAATTATTACAACAAGCAATATGAATCTCTTATAGCGAATTCTGCTTTGCTTCTTGAGAAGAAGCAAAAGAAAATCGGAGACAAACCTCACTTTGCACTGGAAAATCTTCAAACTTTTCCAGATACAAAAGTATATTTACAGTATTCTCTTCCTATTGCAGGTTTATCAGAGGATATGTTTAAATCATTACTTGCTTGTAATAATATCACAGACAAAGACACATACAACAAGTTACTTTATGCATATCACAAAGCTGCAAAGGCAGTAGACTTAAGCAAGAAGATAACAAATTATATTTCTCTTGCCAACCTGTCTCCTGTGCCTTCTGAATCAAAGCTTGCATCAACTAACCTTAAGGAATTATTAAGTAACAAACACTTCCTTCTTGTTACTGTTGATTTAGGACTTGAAGATACTGATCTTCCTAAAGTATTCTATTCAAGAGAAGTGTATATACAGCATATTAAGGAACTTGTTAATATACTTAATAACAACCCTGGTTTTGATGTTATTTCATATGAGATGCACGAGTTCTTTAACTTAAAATTGCTTAACGTTGGCGGACATTGTATAATGACTGCAAATAATGATTCAGATGTTTCAACAATGATTTTTAATAATGCATATATCAACAAGATATTTGGTAAATATATGACAACATTATCAAAGAAGAGACCAAGAAAGAGAGCTTCTAGAAAAACTTCAGCAAGAATCTTATTTGATCACGTTAAATACTGGTAAAAAATCAAGTCATAAGTCTTTATTAAAGGCTTATGACTTTCTTATTTTAAACAGCGAGTTCTCAATACTTAATTTGTAATTGCATTAAGTACATCTATAAATTCTCTTTGAGTTTCAAGTAAACATTTTTCAAATAATCTTACCAAATCATCAACAACTATATTGCCAGACTTTAAAGATGTTATAAATGCCTTAAAATATGCTTCTCTGTAATTCTCATTAATATATAGAAGTCCATATCCATTCTTCAATAATACCATATTAGCAGCAATAATAGCCATCTGTATATTCCCCTCCCAATATGGCTGTATCTCTAATATTTTTCTGTGACACATAATAGCGTACTCCAGAGGCGTAAGAACTTCATCAGAGTATTCCATCTGTTCCATAAAACGAGTCATAAGACCAGGAACATCATCTCCTGATGGTGGCATATACTGTAACTGCGGAATAAATACCTGTAATTCTCTGTATTTTCCACCTTTTTTATCATTAACTTTACCATAAAGCTTAGAGTGAATCTTCTTTAATGATGTTTCCTTAATAGGCTTATTGTACTGTTTTATCATAAGGTCGAATGCATCTGCCATACCCTGAGCAAGATAATAATCTCTTACTGACTTATCCTTAATTAAAGTTTCTTCCTCTAAAACTATCTGTGTTTCTTCGAGTGTCAATTCACTTCCCGCCAGCATATTAGCAGAATATACTACCTTATCCCTAAAATAATTAAACAACACTTCACTTTGTTGTTTAGATAGTTTCTTTCTATCTAAAATATTCTTCCTGTTTTCTTCAATTCTGTTCTCGATATCCTTAATATCCTCGTCATGGTTCATCAGAAATGCCCTCCATAAAATATTTCCATTAGTTCATTATAATATCCGCTACAATAGCATCTGTTGCCTTTACAAGGTCTCCTGGTGCAATTATTATCTGTGCACCAATACAGCCACCACTTACAATTACTTTGTCAAAATTTAGCACAGTCTCATTGATTACAGTTTTAAACTTTTTCTTCATTCCAAGAGGTGTGCAGCCACCTCTTATGTATCCAGTAAGATCTTTTAAATCTTTAACATGAACCATCTCTATAGACTTCTCTTTAACAGCATTAGCTGCTTTTTTCATATCCAGTTCCTGATCTACTGGTATTGCAAATACATAATATTCCTTCGACTTTCCTACAGTAACAAGTGTCTTAAATGACATATCATATGACTGATTAAGTTTATCAGCTATATGAACTCCATCTATAAAATCATCACATTCATAATAATTTACTTCATAATCAATCTTAAGTTTATCA
>JAILNW010000056.1 GCA_024691145.1 Lachnospiraceae bacterium | reverse complement strand
GGATAAAATTTCAGGAATTGAGGAAGTTACACAGAATATGGGAAGCATACATAAGATGCAGGAAGAAAGAATATTAAAATATTTGGAATTATATCAAAATCAGTTTTTATATCAAAAAACAGGATATATTTTATGGCATTATCGTGAACAAACAGGATTGTCGGATGCATTTTTTGAGCAGTGCAAATCTCATATAGGAAAAAGTAAACGTTATCTCACAAAGGATTATAAAGAGGGGTATTATGATAAGACATGGAAAATCATTGTACCATATGGTTGGCAGAATTTAAAGAATGGAGTGATGGTAGATGCCGATATATAGTAGGATTGAGATTGGAAGAGTTGCTCAAGAAAATGGCTTTGTTAGAGATACTTTTGAAAAAGTGTTGAGATTAATAGAAATATTAAAATTTTTTAATGAAGAAGAATTTTTAAAAGAACACTTGGTTTTAAAAGGTGGTACAGCGATTAATTTAACAATATTTGATTTACCACGTTTATCAGTGGATATTGATATGGATTATATGCCAAATGATTCTAAAGAGGATATGCTGAAAAGTAGGGAAAAAATAACTTCTCTTATAAAACAGTTTATGAAAGAAGAAGGATATCAATTATCTGAAAATTCAAGATTTATGCATAGTTTGGATGCATTTTATTATAATTATTATAATACAGGTGGAAATAAAGACATGATAAAGATAGAGTTGAATTATTCTTTGAGGGCACATGTATTAGAAACAGTAGAAAGTAAAATTATCCCTAAAGTGTTCAGCGATGATAATTTGACGATTAGAACTATACATCCTATAGAGATTTTTGCTGCAAAAGGAAATGCATTAATTAGCAGAGCAGCAGCAAGGGATTTATATGATTGGGGGAATATGATAGAAGCAAATCTTTTTGAAGATGAAAAAGATTTATTTAGAAAATGTTTTATATTTTATACTACTATTTCTTCTGAGAATTTTAATATGAAATTTGATACATCTGCTATAGATAGTCTAAGTTTTGCTAAAATACGCAGAGATTTATTCCCGGTATTAAAGAAAAAAGACAATTTTGACTTAGATAAAAGGATTAAGCAAGCAAAAGAATACATATCAAAACTAATGATACCATCAGAGAAGGAATATGAATATATGGAATATTTTATGTTAAAAGAGTTCAAACCGCAATTGCTATTTGATAATGAAGAAATAATTGAGAAAATTAAGAAGCATCCAATGGCTATTTGGAAATGTAGACCATAATGTACATTAATCATTTATTTGCAAGGATTTTTTGAGACGAGAATAGCAGTTGTTCGAATAATTCGAACAACTGAATTTTCCTCGATTTCTACATTATCTTTTGACTTAACCAGACATTTTCAAAGGCGTGAAGTCATAGAATTCACATTTTGACAGAGGATAAAAAATTACTGCTGGGCTTTTTCACATCGTTCTTTTCCCCACCAATAAGGCATTATTTCCTTTAAGGTTACAGTTTCTCTTGTATTATAATCTGTGAGAATCTCCATATTTTCATTTAGCTGGTTTAGCTGCATAAAAAATTCACGACACGCACCGCAAGGCATTCCACTGCCTTCGCCATATGGCGGTTTGTCTAAAAATGCTATTAAGCGCTTGACTACAGTCTGACCACTGTCAGCGTACATTCTTAGAGCTGCTACTCGTTCTGCACAGAGATTAATTACACCGCTACAGCCTTCTATACAAAATCCTGTAAAAATCTCTCCGTTTTCTGCTTCTATAGCACATACAACATGATGAGCCATGATAAATGGTGACACCTCTTCTGGGTGATACTCTTTCTTTGCAGCTTCATATAACTTTTGCCATATATCAATGTTATTTTCTACGTTTTGCATTAAAAACCTCCCAATAAAAAAGGCACCTTATGAAAATCACAAAGTGCCAAAAGTTAGTGCGGATGACAGGAATCGAACCTGCACGGTCACCCACTAGATCCTAAGTCTAGCGCGTCTGCCAGTTCCGCCACATCCGCTCAACACAATATATTCTATATTATTTTATTGTAAAAGTCAACCTCAATATTGTATAATATTTAAAACAATTTCGTAAATAATGCCCCTGTTTACGGTTAGAATAATTGAATATGGTCGATATTTATCATATTTTAATCCTTTTCTAATGAATGATACAACTTAATATGTTACAATTATTCTATCATAGATAAAGGAGAGATTTAAAATGAGCGATGAAAGTTTAGGTGGTTTAATATTTATGGGGAGCCATATCTTTTTGGCGCTTTCATTAACTTTTTTATATTTTTATTCCAAAATATATGATAAAAAACTATTAAAAAAATGTAATAAGGTTGCTAAGGCAAAGGTAATATGTACTTATAGAGTACGGAGGAGAACGTTTGTGAAGTTGGAATTTACTGATAATGGAACAGTTTATAGATCAGAGTGTTTATCATCGCCAAATGGTTATGTTTATAAAGAAGATGATATTATCGAAATTTGTTATGATGAAAATAACAAAAAAGTTTGTTTTGATAATTATGCAAAGTCAGAAAATTATGCAGAGTTAGAAAATGGGGGCATAACAGTTTTAGGAATATTTGTATTTGTTTATGATTTATTTGCTATTTGGCTTTTGATTATGTTATAAAAACAGAGGAACAATTGATAGGTACCCTCTTTACTGGATAAAGTAAATTCAGTAAAGAGGGTTATTTTATAAACATTTAAGATTTATACCTTTGACGTTTGTAAATCAACATGATATACTATAAATGTAAGTGAAAAGAGAGATTGGAGATGAGTGTAGTTTGGAGAAAGCAATTGAGACAGCAATAAATAACGTAGGGAACAGTTATGCCCCATACTCAGATTTTTATGTATCAGCTGTGCTTGTAACCAAAAGCGGAAAGGTGTATCTTGGCAATAACATAGAGAATGCATCATATTCCCTTACAATCTGCGCTGAAAGGAATGCCTTTTTTACTGCTGTAAGAGAAGGTAACAGAGACTTTGATTACATTGTAATTGTGGGAGGAAAGGAAGGCAATATAACAGATTACTGTCCACCTTGTGGAGCCTGCAGGCAGGTTATGCAGGAGTTTTGTGAAGAAGGTTTTAGAATTGTACTTGCTAAAAGCATAAATGAGTATAAAGTATATACTCTAAAGGAACTATTGCCATTGGCATTTTCAGAGGATAGTATGGCAGAAATTACGACAGAAAGGAAAAACTGATTATGAGAATGTATGATATCATTACAAAGAAAAAACATAATGAAGAATTAACTAATGAAGAAATAACATGGATGATAGAAGGATTTGTTAAAGGAGATATACCAGATTATCAGATGTCTGCATTTATGATGGCTGTTTACTTTAACGGCATGACTGATGAGGAAATGACGAATCTTACAATGGCTATGGCAAAGTCAGGAGATATGGTGGATCTTAGTGCCATAGAAGGCATAAAAGTTGATAAACACAGTACAGGAGGCGTTGGTGACAAGACAACACTTGTTGTTGCACCTATAGTAGCTGCCTGTGGCGTTAAGGTTGCCAAAATGTCAGGAAAAGGACTTGGACATACAGGAGGAACTATAGACAAACTCGAATCTATACCAGGATATAATACAACAATAGGAAGAGAAGAGTTTTTTGATATAGTTAATAAAACAGGACTTAGTGTTATAGGGCAGTCAGGTAATATAGCACCGGCAGATAAGAAACTTTATGCACTAAGAGATGTTACAGCAACAGTAGACAGTGTTCCTTTAATTGCCTCTTCCATAATGAGCAAAAAACTGGCTTCAGGAAGCGACTGCATTTTACTTGATGTGAAAATGGGAAGCGGAGCATTTATGAAAACTGAGGAAGATGCATATCTGCTTGCAGAGAAAATGGTGGAGATTGGTAACAAAGCTGGAAGAAAAGTTGCTGCACTAATAACAGATATGGACATACCACTTGGCAATGCCATAGGTAATTCACTTGAGGTTATTGAGGCTGTTAATACTTTAAAAGGACAGGGACCTGAGGACTTAACTGATATTTGTATTGAACTAGCAACACATATGCTTTTACTTGCGGATAAAGGCGATATAGATACATGCAGAGAAATGGTCAAGGATGCCATAAAGTCAGGAAAAGCATTGGAAAAACTTGCTTTAATGGTTGAAGCACATGGTGGTAATGCAGAATACATAAGAAATACAGAATTATTTGATAAAGCACAGCATACAATGGAAGTCAAGGCTTCTAAAAGTGGTTACATTGCTTCAATAAACACTGAGCAGTGCGGAATAGCATCAGTTGTCCTTGAAGCAGGAAGAGAAACAAAGGAAAGCCTTATAGATTATTCTGCAGGAATTGTTCTTAAAAAGAAGGTAGGAGATTATGTAAACCAGGGAGATACAATTGCAGTATTGTATACAAATAATTGTAATAAACTGGAAGGCGCCTGCAAAATATTGGAAGATTCTTGTAAAATAAGGGAAGTACAGCCAGAAAAACGACCAATTATTTTAAGAATAATAAATAAATTCTTGAAAAGTTGAGATTATGTAGTATAATAAAATGGATGGTATATTTTTGGAATATACTAACTATAGTTGTAAATGTGAGTTTCGGATATAATAGTATGGTGTTTAGTATTAGAAGGAGGAAACAAGAGTGTCATTTGGGACTAATCTTGAACGTATCAGAAAAGATAAAAAAGTAAGCCAGGCAAAGCTTGGAGAAGCACTTGGACTGACTCAGCAGATGGTGAGCAGTTATGAGAAGGAAACATCTTCACCTAACATTGAGGTTCTAATTAAGATTGCAGATTATTTCAGCGTATCTATAGATACACTGGTTGGTCATGTTGTTAAGGCACCTGAGGCCAATACACCAAGAGCAAGACTTACAAGATATTTTGAAAAGCTCAATGATGTGGACAGAGAGAAGTGCCTTGCCATTGTACAGACTATTGTACAGGACAGAGATATGGCAAGGGATATGAAGTAACTAATAAGTTAGAAAAAGAGGGATTATATGAAGGTTTTATCGGTAGCAATACCATGCTATAATTCTGCCGAATATATGGAAAGAGCTATTAATAGTCTTCTTTCAGGGGGACAGGATATAGAGATAATAATAGTTAACGATGGTTCAAAAGATAAAACATTGGAGATTGCAAGACAGTATGAAAAAAAGTATCCTGATATTGTTAAAGCAATTGATAAACCTAATGGAGGACATGGAGACGCTGTTAATGCAGGTCTTAGCAGTGCAACAGGAGAATATTTCAAGGTAGTTGACAGTGATGATTGGGTAGATTCTGAAGTTCTAAAAGACATAATCAGATTTTTAAAGGACATCTTATCAAAAGGAACAGAACTTGATTTACTTATTTCAAATTATATTTATGACAAATTGTATGAAGGAAAACAGAAGACTGTATCTTATGAAAGTGCTTTGCCACAGAACCGTATATTTACATGGTCTGAGATAGGACATTTCAGATACAGCCAGAATATTCTTATGCATTCAGTTATTTACAGAACTGCTGTGCTTAAGGAGTGTGGTTTACAGCTACCAAAGCATACATTTTATGTTGATAATATTTTTGTATTTAAACCACTGCCATATATCAAGAGTTTATACTACATGAATGTGGACTTTTACCACTATTTTATAGGAAGAGAAGACCAGTCTGTTAATGAGAAGGTTATGATGAGCAGAATTGACCAGCAGGTAAGAGTTAACAAGCTGATGATTGATTACCTTGACGGAAGTCATAAAGCAGATAAGAAGTGCAGAAAATATATGGAGAAGTACCTTAACATGATAACTATAGTAAGTTCTGCATATTTAATTAAGATAGGAACAAAGGAAAGTCTTAAGAAACGTGATGAATTGTGGGATTATTTGAAGAAGAATGATCATAAGTTATACGATGATATGAGATATGATTTTGTAGGCCGTATGCTTAATGTTAATAACTGGTTCGGACGCAAGTGTGTGCAGTCAGGTTATAAGGTATGCCAGAGAATTTTCAAGTTTAATTAATAATAATAGGCTGTCATGTGACTTGCATGAGACCTTAGATTAATATAATTAAACCATAGAAAGTTTATTACCTTTATTGAATGCTTATTGCATACAAAAACTTGCCAAAGTTGGAGAAGGGTTGCTGCAGATTGTGGTAACCTTTTTTCTGTTGTAAACACATGAAAATGCTTTTATTTTATTCTGATGTATGCTAAAATATAGTAGTTGGGAAGTAATAGAAGAGGATGTGTTTTTATGGAATGGACCATATTATTTGTCATTATATTTTTATGGGTGTTTGGCGTTATTGACTATATATGTAACTTTAAAAGATTAAAAAGAGACGAGAACATGTATAAGAATTATAAAAAGATTGTAAGAAGATTTTATGTCATACTTAGTATATGTGCGGTTCTTGCAATTTATCTTGTGGGCTACTATGCATATCTTTCCATGCAGGTAGTTTACGTATAGAATTTTGATTGGAGATGTTGACATGAGTATTAAAGAACAGGTTATGAAGATGAAGGCTGTAAGCCCTAAGATGGCAGCCCTTACTACAGAACAGAGAAATAAAGCATTAGAGTGCATGATGGCAGCACTTGAGGCTAATAAAGAAGAGATTCTTGCAGCTAACAAGGTGGATATGGATAAAGCTACGGCTGACAATATTGCAAGTGCGGTGCTTAAGAGACTTAAGTTTGATGAGCATAAGCTTCAGGATGTTATAGCTGGTATCAAGGAACTGATTAAACTTCCTGATCCTCTTAACAAAAAGCTTATGGCAAGGGAACTTGATGAGAATCTTAAGTTATACAGAGTATCATGTCCTATAGGTGTTATAGGTGTTATCTTTGAGGCACGTCCAGATGCCCTTGTACAGATTAGCTCATTATGTCTTAAAAGCGGTAATTGTGCCATATTAAAAGGCGGAAGCGAGACATTTAATACTAATAAAGCATTATTTAATGTTATATATAAATCTATTGTGGAGGCAGGAGTGCCTGAGGGAAGCTTTATGCTTGCAGAGTCAAGAAGCGAGATAAGCGAGCTTTTACAGTGCAATGGATATGTGGATCTTCTTATTCCAAGAGGTTCTAACCAGTTTGTGCAGTATATTATGAATAATACTAAGATTCCTGTAATGGGACATGCAGATGGTATCTGCCATATTTATGTTGATAAGTATGCAGATGTTGATAAGGCTGTTAAGATTATTATAGATGCCAAGACTCAGTATGTAGCAGTATGTAATGCTGTTGAGACACTTCTTGTACATAAGGATATTGCTGGAAAGCTTATGCCTAAGCTGAATGAAGCTTTCAAGGAAAAGAGTGTAACTTTAAAGGGAACTAAGGACATTCAGAATATTGTTGATTGTGAAGAAGCAAATGATGAGGATTTTGCTACAGAGTATCTAGATCTTATTATATCAGCAAAAACTGTTAATGATATAGATGAAGCCATTAATCACATTAATAAGTATGGTTCACATCACACAGACAGCATTGTAACTGAAAATGATGAAGCAACAGAGCATTTTATGCAGTTAGTTGATTCTGCAGGTGTTTATTGTAACTGTTCTACAAGATTTGCAGATGGATTCAGATATGGATTTGGTGCTGAAGTAGGTGTAAGTACTGTTAAGCTTCATGCAAGAGGACCTGTAGGACTTGATGGACTTGTTACTTATAAGTACAGACTTTATGGAGATGGTCATATAGTTGCTGATTATGCTGAGGGCAGAAAACAGTTTCATTTTAAAGATATTAATTAAGTAAAGGACTATATACGATGATATTTGTTATACAAAGAGTAAAAGAAAGCTCTGTTTCTATTGATGGTGAGGTTTGTGGCAGCATTAACAAAGGATTTATGGTTCTTATTGGCATTGGCGAGGGAGATAATGAGGCTGTCTGCGATAAGATGGTTAGAAAACTCGTTAATATGAGAATATTTGAAGATGAGAATGGCAAAACTAATCTTGGGTTAAGTGATGTTAATGGTGAACTTCTTCTTATCTCACAGTTTACATTGTATGCAGACTGTAAGAAGGGTAACAGACCTTCCTTTACACAAGCTTTAGAGCCGGTGGAGTCTGAAAGACTTTATAATTACATAGTTGATGAGTGTAAGAAGAGCATAAAGGTTGTTGAGACAGGAAGATTCGGAGCAGATATGAAGGTAAGCCTTGTAAATGACGGACCATTTACAATAGTGCTTGATAGTGAAAAAATATAAATAAAATTTATTAGGCCGTATTATCTATATTGATAATATGGCCGATAATATTTTTGATAGGTGCATTTGTACATTTTTTTTATGAAGGTAAGGAGGAGAGTATATTTAAAACGAACATTATGTTTGGAAAAAGACAGGTGGTTGTATACTAATACAAAGCTTGATTCTTAGAATAGCAAAAGGGGATATTATTTTTTTAGCTAGAATGGAGGAAATAATATGGATGCTATATTTAAGAAAAGCCAAAAGAAAAGATTTTTATCTATTATGCTCACATTTTGCATGATTATTTCCATGTGTCCAAGTACTGCTTGGGCAGGTGACGATAGTGCAAATGTAAGAGCAACATCCAAGTATGAAATTAATTATGATACTGAAAAAGGTGAGGTACAGTACGCTTCTGACAGTTCTAGGTTACCTCATGAAATCACTGTGTATTTTGAAAAGCCTTCTGATTGGGGCGATGGCGGAGTTTGCATCTGGCCATGGGGCGCTGTGGCAGATGGAAAAGAAGTAACTATTAATACAGGAGAGTGGCCTGGTATTGCCATGAAAGATGAAGGATATGGCTTGTATACATATACAATACAGGCTGATTCATTTAGCTGCTGTATTGCTAATGAAAGTGGCACTTTACAGACTAATAATATTGAAAATATTAAAAGAGATACTGTAATAGACAAACTGACTTTAGATCATGATAAATATTATGATTTTGACAGATGGGAAGGCAGCATGAGGTACTCAAGCAGTTCATCAGAGGAGGATATACCAGACTCTGAAACTCCTAAATCTGATGGAGTTGGTGAAGAAGCTGGCGATGCTATATACTATGGTACAACAATATATGTTGAAAAACCAGAAAGCTGGGATGCTGTATATCTTTGGCCATGGAATGTAATGAGAGATGGTAAACAACTTTCGAATGAAACTGATCCAGATGTTGTTCCTTCTGCATGGCCAGGATTACCATTAACATATGATGAGGAAAGTGGAAAATATACAATCACTGTTATGGCAGACAGCTTTGATGGATGTCTTACTAATGGTGAGAATGGTCCACAGACTGTTGATATGTTTGATTTTCATGGGGTTCAGACATATGTTAATCCAAGAGTTAATTCTGAAAATAAATATGAATTTACTTTAGAAGGCGGACAGCAGTCAAATGATAATGGAACAGAAAATAAGAATCCACAGAATAATATTGATTCAAATACAAGTTATTCAATTTATTATAACGAAGATATATTCCATGTTTCAGGTACAGCTAATAAAGATGATGAGGGAATGTGGGCAGGAATTGATTCTGAATCAATGATTCCAGGCAATACAGGTTATTATTTTGAAGTTACACTTGGACCTAATACAGGAAAAATGCTTGATCAGGTATTAGTTGACGGCAACGTTGCAGTTGACTATGATTTTAATGAACAGAAATATGTTGTTAAAGAGAATGCTTATATTATGACTGTTGAGGAACCACAGTGGGATAGACTTATATTTACTTTAGCTCCTAATGAGTCAGGAAGACCTATGCGTATTGATTTAGTTGCTGCAGATTATAACAGACATGATGATAATCTTAATGAAGAAGGTTCAGGCGATGATAATAATGAACCTAATAATCCATATGTACCAGAAAATAAGTCAACAAGAAATTATCAGTTCAAATATGATGATGATTATTTTGGAGTATGGAGTAACGAAGATAATATGCGTATGGATCCATACAGAAAAATCGATGGAAGTAATGGACTGAATCTTCGCATTGATAATTATAGTTCAGGTCCGTCTTTCTTTGATAGAAATAAATTTATATGGACTAAGGCTGAGAATGGAAAGACTATTTCATTAAATGAGGATTTATATCTTAAAGTATTACCTTCTAAGGGCTATATGCTTGATAAGGTTTATGTTGATGGAAAACCTGTGCTGGTATATGCTGTACATGAGGGCGAGAATGTATGGGATTCATATGAAGCAAAGAATTATGAGATGATTGATGATATACATAGTTTTTATGAAGAAGATGTTCAGACAGCAGTTTACTTTGCAATAAGAGGTATTACAGACATCAATACTCATGATATTGAAGTTACATTTAGAAGTGTTGAAGATAGATATGTTGCGCCAAAGGCTGGAACATATAGTTTCTTATACGATGATGAAATTATTCATGTTAACCAGACAAGTAATGGTGGAGGAATCGGTAATGGTACTGTATTAAATGCGAATGAAGAAATTGGAATTGCATTTGATTGTATGAAAGATGAGTATATGATTACTTCACTTTATATTAATGACAGACTTATTATGCAATATGACCCTGATAAGGAATATTATGAATATTATGATTTACAGGATAAATATCCAGGTGATTGCTATACATTTGATTTTTACAATTATGGCAATCAAATGTATATAACTTTAAATGAGTTAGATGAAAGCCAGAATTACAGTGTAGAGTTTAAATATGGTCAAAATGAAATTGGTAATAATGGCAATGGCGGTAATAATGGTTACGATGAGGAATTTGAAAACGCTAAGGCCGAGTTAATTGTAAATGGTATTAAACTTGTTGAAGATGGAGAACTTAATAAAGATAATATTGCTTCAAGCGGAATTACTTTAGAGACTGATGAATGGGGTTCTTACATTATATATGCAAAAGATGGCGATGTTATTAATGGAATTAAGTCAAACAAGTTCTTTGCTATAAGAGCAGATGGAACAGTTACAATTAATGCTATTGAAGCTGATAAAGACGGAAGAGCTATTTATGGATATGGTGGTGTATCATTTGAAATGGCAGAGGGAGCAGAAGATGCTACTATTATAATTAATGGTGGTATTAAAGATTCCTGGGTTGAAGTTTGTCAGAAAACATATATGAGAGTAGGATCAAAGACTAATCCAATAGGTTTCATTTGGTCTTATGAAGTAAATCTTAGAGATATGTCTTCTGTGGATGTATATGGAAACCAGGATGGAATAGTTTCTCTTGGTAAAGAAAGTGGCTCACAGGCTTATGGTATGTTAAATATCAACAATGGAGAATTTAATGTATATGGCATCTATTCAGATAATACAGCTACTCATACAACAATTGAGTGTGGACAGGTAATACTTTGTAATCAGAGTTCTATAAGTTATGATTATGATGCAGCTGTTTATGGTGTACTTCTTGAATATGTTAATGATGAAGGTATAAATGAAAAGTTTGTTAAAGATTTTGACAAATTTGGAGATTATGCAACTGTAACAAAGAAAGATAATAAGACAACAATTAAATCAAATGCTGAGGTTTATGTACCAATATCAGTAATGGGTGCAGCAGAAGATGGCAAGGAAGTGGTTATTGAAGCATCAGAAGGTATGGTTAAAGAAGTGATGTCAGACTGGGAACTTAATTATTTCCTTCCATATGCTGATAGTGGCGATGTTAGTGGACCAGATGACGATGATGTTAGTGGACCAGATGATGACGATTACTTCAATAATTATGATGAAGAAATCATAAGAATTCTTCAGGAAGTTAAGATTAATGGTAAGGTTGTGGCTGAGTTTGATCCTGAAACTAAGTCATATAAAGTATCTGAAAATGATTATTTAAGATCATTTAATGGTGAAAGAATATATGATTGTGATTTACAGTTAGAGCCTATAACAGAAGATAATACTACTGTAGTTGTTGAACTTACAAGTGCAGAGTACAAGAGAAAAGATGTTGAGAACAATTATTACTATCAGCCAGATTATACTGAACCATATGAAGGTGAAGATTTTGGTGATGCTAACTATGCTGAACCAGAAGGTGAAGATTTTGGTGATGCTAACTATGCTGAACCAGAAGGTGAAGAAATGACTGAAGAGGAAGCAAGATTCATGAAACTTTACGAGAAGTATGGTGCAAAATACTATGTAAAGGCAGGACAGGAAATTACAGCAATAGTAAAAGATATTGAAACTGGCGCTCCTATTGATGTTCATGTATTTGATTTTGATGGAGTAGAGCAGTACTATAGCGGAAAGTTTGAGGCACTTGGAAATGGTAAGTACAAGTTTACAATGCCAACTACATTGAGCGCAGGTGCAGATTATCAGCTTTTACCTTATACTGTAGAAGACATTGAGGAAATGATTGAAAATGGAATTTTACCAAATCAGCCAGAAGAACCAGAAGCAACAGTAGCACCAACAGTAGCACCAACAGTAGCACCAACAGTAGCACCAACAGTGGAGCCAACAGTGGAGCCAACAGTGGCACCAACAGTGGCACCAACAGTAGCACCAACAGTAGCACCAACAGTGGCACCAACAGTGGCACCAACAGTAGCACCAACAGTGGCACCAACAGTAGCACCAACAGTGGCACCAACAGTGGCACCAACAGTAGCACCAACAGTAGCACCAACAGTAGCACCAACAGTAGCACCAACACCAAAGCCAACAGTAGCACCAACACCAAAGCCAACAGTTGCTCCAACTAAAGAGCCAACACCAGCACCAATTGCTACAGTTGTTCCAGTTGAGCAGCAGACAGTTGTTAAGGCAACGGCTAAACCGGTTGTTAGTGAGGATAATAAGAAGACAGAAACAAAGGTTGAGGAGAAGGCAGTTACTAATGCTATTGCTGAGGCAGTAAAAGAAGCAGCTAAAGAATCAACAGAAACTGGAGAAAAGAAAGTTCCTGTTGTTGAGATAGTAACTAAGACAGTAGATGAAACAGTTTCAGAAAAACCAAGTGAAGTTAAGGAAGCAGAAGTAAGTATTCCGGTTGCAGCTATAGCAGCAGTTAAGGATAATGATGCAGAACTTAAGGTAACAACAGATGTAGGTGAGATTCACTTATCAACAGATGTTATTAGTACACTTGCAGAAAAAGCTGAAACAGAAGAAATCAAACTTGTAATGACAGTAGTATCTGAGGAAGAAACAGTTGCATCATTCTCTGAAGAGCAGAAGGCAACAATGGAGGACTTCCAGGATGAGAATGTAATAGTACTTCAGCTTAATCTTTCAGTTGGCGATGAAGAAGTACATGAGTTAGGCGGTACAGTAGCAATAACTACACCTATTGATGAAAGCATGAAGGGTAAAGATGTTGTAGTTATCTATATTGACGACGAAGGAAAGGTAGAGCTTATGAACGTTGAATTAAGTGAAGACGGTAACTCTATTACATTCCTTACAAACCACTTCTCAGTATACGCAGTAGTTGAGAAATCAGTAGCACATTCTATGGTACAGAAGAGCAATGAGAAGGAAGCAGCAAAGGCAGCAGCTAAAGCAACTAAGACTGAGACTAAGCCAGTTGCAAAACCTACTTCAACAACTACTACAAATAGTAACAAGTCAACAAGTAGTCCAAAGACAGCAGATGCTAACAGAGTATCATTAAATATAACAATGATGTTACTTGTGGCAAGTGCAATTGGATTTACAATAGTAAGATACAGAAGAAGAAGATACTTATAAAAAACTATAAGAACATATAAGAAATGGGAGACTGTAAAAAAGTCTCCCATTTTTTTAATCATTTTTTATAATCTGAAAACGTCTTAAAACAAAAGCAAGTACATATGCTATTGATAATATAACTACAAACCATGCAGCTGATGCCCATACCGGCTGATTATGTACACGTAAAAATGGATATGGACCATCAAAAATCTTTACTATATTGATATACACAAGAATAATAGCATAAGCTAATGTAGGTATAATGGCTAAAATGTTATCTTTAACTGTATATTTTTCGTTACCCTCCAGAAAAATAAAAGATGCTATGGAAAGTACCGGAGAAAACAGGTGCTGGTATAAACATGAACCGCCTATAATAACATGAATTGCAGCATCTATGCCATCAGGAAGAGCCATAGGTGCAAGAACTGTCATAACTATAAAAAATGTTACAGTAATAATGCTTGTAGCCATATACTTGATTATTCTGATGAATTGAGGCATGCGATAATCTTTATTCTTTAATTCTTTAAAAAGAAAAAACGCATAAACCAGTGACGCTGCAGCTAAAAATATATTGCTTAGCTGGGTATAATAATAAAATGTGTTGTTTCCGTTGCGGGAATATGCAATATAATTACCTACGGTGCTCAGAATAAATACAGCCAGATTAATTATAATTGCTAAAGTCGTTTTAAATTTGTTCATAAAATATTACCCCTTTTTTAAATTAATTTATCCATTTATTAGTATACCAATAATTTTTGATTATTACAAATGGAAAATTAAGCTGGGAGGTTGAAAATTAAAATTTAGTATGATATACTTTTAAAGTAAAAGATTGTAGAAACTTTGGGGATTTGGTTAATTTGGAGGTTATACAGAATTATGGATGACAGCATTTTAGAGGGCAATCTGTGTGATGTAGAACAACAGATTGATGCAGAATTTGAGAATACTACGAATGTAGACAATGATAATATATACACGGAATATACTGAAACTATTGAGTGTACTGATAGTGTTGAAAGCATGAACAATGAGGCAATATGTGAAGAACTGCATGAGGACAGTATGAATGCAGGTAGTGACGGGATGGATGGTATGACAGATATTAATAAGGACAGCGATGATATTAATGTAACATATGATGAGGGGATAGGTCAGAAAGAAGATATTAAGACTACCCAGAATATTGATAATAATGAAGTGAAGATGGAAGACGTGCTTGCAAGTCTTACACCTGAACAGGTCAGACAATTGTATATAAAACAGATGGAGCAGACACAGAACATGAATATGTT